>JAUJON010000002.1 GCA_030447595.1 Thermosynechococcaceae cyanobacterium YX3bin19 | reverse complement strand
CGCGTTGTCTTTATGGAGCAACCGGCCTCAACTGTTGAGAAAACCTACAACAATAAGCGTTTCGGTTTTCGTTTCAGCTATGCAGCTAAATTTGCCTTAGATACAACCCACAAAAACAGTCAGCAACGTGCAGGAGAGACTTTACATAGTCTTTCTCTCTGGCCTCACGCCGTCTACAAAGATATCCAGGCTGGCAAATATGAAGGCGGAACAGAATATCCTCCAAGTATCGACATTTCGGTGCACAGCAATCTTAAAAAGCTATCCCTGGCGAATTGGGCCAAGGGGTACCAACCTGGTATTCAAAATCTGCAATCAGTGAAAGTGAATGGCCAAGCAGGAATCACTTACACTGCCGATGGTCTCTACCCGTCTAACAACGTAGCGCTGTATAGCCCAGGTGGTCAAATTATTCATTTAAGCGTTAGTTACCTCAACCCAAATGACAGGCTTCTTCAAGATGCTTTTGAGGATATCGTCGCTAGCTTCCAATTCATCTAAACGGGTACGTCCATCGTCAAGGTACAGCCGAAGCGGTGGAGCTGGTAGAGAAAGACCTGTTTACGATCGCCCTTTAAGCTCTAATCGTCAAGCTCAAAAAAAGGCGTACGTCTGATTTTACATACAGGTTTGCAAGGCTTGAGCTAGTTCGGTGGCGGTTTGATAGCGGCAATCCCCTGCTTTAGAGTGGTTCTTAGCCCTCTGAGAGTGGCTACCCCATTGAAACAGTGAGCGCAACTTCCTGGAGCTATGCCACTGGTCATTCCCTCCCGAGGGAAATTGGCTCTCTTGAATTGCTGCTGTAGAGCGCTGAATCACCGTTTTCAATTCCAGTGGAATTGAAAACTTCTGCAGATTGAACCGTCCAGAGCCGCGCTGGTAGAACCTGTGCGGATTTTCTCCAGTAAGTAAGAAAAGCAGTGTTGCTCCGATCGCGTAGAGATCGGACTGTGGGCAGGGCAATCCTTGATCTTGTTCAGGGGCACGATACCCCGTAGCAATTTGAGTCCTAGGTAGGGTGTCGACTTGCTGCTCAAACCCGAAGTTGACCACGGCAATTTGTTGATCGAGGTGACGAACGATTAAATTGCGAGGTTGGATGTCACCGTGAACGATGGGTGGATCTTGATTGTGAACATAGTCTAATACCTCACAGAGCTGCAGCATCCAGGCGATCGCCTGCTGGGGTGGCACTGAACCGTGCTGCTTTATCCACCTGTCTAGGTCCTGACCATGAATCAGCTCTGTTGCCACGTACAGCTTCCCGGCTTCCTCAAAGCAGTCAAAAATCTGGGGAATCCGGGGATGGTGCAGGGAATACATCCGGGCTAACTGCTCAAACCCCGCCGCAGTAGGCTGCGGATTGATTGCTTTGAGCACTTGCAGTTGGGGTTGCCCAGCTAAAGGCTGTGGTTGCCAAGTCAGATAGGTTGCATCTGTACCGTCCTCCGCTTGCTGGCAGAGGACATGGTAATTCCGGATTGTCCACTGAACAAGAATTGGCTGGCCACAATGAATACAGAAGAGATTATCCGGGTGGTTCTCCCCATGCGTGCAGCTGCTGAGTGGATCACGGGTGGTTGGGGAGACTGGTCCTGTCTGGAGTTTGAGCACGGGTCCGCCTGGACCGAGTTGAATCAGACAATTTTCTGAGAGCAACCTCTGGGATACGAGCTTGCCGTTTAAAAACGTGCCGTTTGTTCCCTGGCTTTGGAGCTGCCACAACTCTCTTTGATTGGCATAACCGAGGTGGTGTAGCTCTAGATGGTGCCGGGAAACGAGCGCGTCGTTGAGAACTACGTCATTATCAGCGGCACGACCCACACGAATCAGCGATTCCTGCTCAAAGATCCACTCCTGAAGTAAATTCTTTTGTTGTGAATCGAAAAGACTCAAGACGATCACAGGTGAGAATCCTTACCACAATTTCTGGTAGGACACTTTCGGCCTTCAGGCAATCGCTTCCATGCACCCGGAGATCTTGCCGATAAAAATATTCTACAGGAGTGGACTCGATAATCCAAGAATTCCTGCTAGAGCGCTCTGATTATTGCTAGGCGAGTGTTAATGTTGCATTTGCGAGAGGGTTGTGCCTTGGTAGTAGTGCTGTAAGATCTGCTGGTAAGTACGGCCCTGCATTGCCTGGTTGTGAGCCCCCCATTGGCTCATCCCGAGGCCATGACCAGAACCCCGTCCATTGACAACAAAAGCAGCGGGTTTAGAAGCAACTCGACCAGCACTGGCAAATAATTCCGGTTGAGGGGTGACGGTGAACAGGGTACTTTTGAGGCCCAAGGCGCTACGGAGAGCACTGCCTTTGAGGATGCGGGTTCCTGCGTCTCCCACAACTTTCATTGTGACAACTCTTCCCTGAGGGGTTTTCTGTTGCGGAGTCATAGAGATGACGTTGCCTACCCCGGAAATCCGGCGAGCGAGGTCACTGGGAGCAAAATTCATCGTCCACTCGTAGACTGGGCAGCCTGCGTCAAAGTCTGGAACCCCTCGGAGATAGGGTAACGCTGATGTCCAGACATGCTCAACATTTTCCGTATGTCCCCCAGAGGCAGCGTGAAAGACGGCTTCAATAATTTGACCACGATAGGTCAGGACTTGACCTGTGGTTGCGGCAACCGCTGCCTGGGTACTGAGCGCCTCTGTAGCCATGCCATTGTAAACCTGCCAAGCCGTTGTATCACCGACATCAAACACGCTATTTCCCCGGTATTGGCGTTGATGGAGCGCATAGGAGCGGGAGGCAACCGCTTGTGTTTTTAGTGCCTCCAGCGGCCAACTGGGATACATCTCCTTGCCTAAGACACTGGCAAGGTATAGTTCTAGATCAACGTAGTTGACTGCGGTTAAACCACGACCGGTGTTGACCAGTTTGGTCCGCCCCCGGTACCAGCGATCGCCAATGTAGACGACTCCCCCTGCACTCGGCTCAATGACGATTTGGCTGGCACGCTTGTGAGTCACGACCACACTACGACCACTTGAGCGGGCATAAAACCCCTCTCTCGGTCTCAGCTCACCTAAGACCCGACCGGCACCATCCATCACTTTTGCCTGAGTTGAACTACCCACTTTTACCTGGCTTGCGCCTTCTACAATGGCAACTCGTAACTCTAGGGCCTTTGCCGGGCCAACCATTGTCATCCAGATTAAAATGGATAAGCACCAGTACTGCCGTTTGCCGAACAATTTATTTTTGAGAAGCAAAGGGAGTGCCATTAGTTAAGCTCCTGAGAGTGAAGAACACTTCGATGGCAAGTCGTCAATCTGCCCAATATAGTTCAAGGCACTGGGCATGGTAAAGATCCCCATGAAGTTGACTAGCTGTGCGCAGTATTTGGACAGAACCGAAAACTTGACCCTCTGGGGTCAATAAGGTTCCGCAGCCAGGATTACCCCCGGTTGCCTTCCTCTGGGTAGGGACTTCGCTATAGTTTGGGTAGGACTTCTAGATCTGGGATTAAAGTTAACCGGTGCAGATTACTTTTCTAGACTAGCTCTGGTGTTCCCACGCGATCGCGCAACGTTTCTAGCGTTGCCCTGCGGCTGCCCCAGCGGGCTGAGGTTTGGCTGTTTGACTGCGGGGAGGGTACCCAGCATCAACTGCTCCGCAGCGATCTAAAAACTAGCCAGATCTCACGGATATTCATTACCCACCTGCACGGCGACCACCTTTTTGGCTTGATGGGGCTACTGGCAAGCTGTGGCCAGCAGGCAATCCCAGCCGGATCGATGTTTATGGCCCACCGGGTCTGGAGCAGTACCTGCAAGCCTGCGGTCGCTACTCCCACAGCCACTTTTCCTACCCGGTGCAGGTCCATACCGTGCAGCCAGGAGTCATCTATGAAGACGCGGAATTTGTCGTCAGCTGTTGCCGCGGGTTATCGAGACAACCTTTGGCTATCGAGTTAGCGAGAAAGATCGTCCGGGACGCTTTGATCTGGAAAAAGCGGTTGCCCTGGGGGTACCACCCGGCCCAATTTACGGCCAACTGAAGCAGGGCAAACAAGTAACGTTGACGGATGGCCGTCAGCTCAATGGTGCTGACTTTTGTGGCTCAGCAGAAGCTGGCCGCAAGATCGCCTACTGCACTGATACGATTTACTGCAACGAGGCGGTGGAGCTGGCCAGGACGCTGATCTGCTGATTCACGAAGCGACTTTTGCTCATCAAGATGCCGAACTGGCCTACCAGCGATCGCACTCCACATCGACCATGGCTGCCCAGGTTGCTCTTATGGCCCAGGCTAAATTGCTCTTCCTAACCCACTTCAGCCCCCGCTATGCCCCAGGTAACGCACTGCAACTGGATGACTTGCTGGAGGGAGCGCGGGCAATTTTCCCTAATACTAAACTGGCCTATGACTTTCTTGCCCACAACGTGCCGCGCCGCCAGGTTGCAGTGCCAACTCGGATTGGAGCTTAGTTTTCTACAAGTCTTCCCGATGTTTCCCTAGCGCCTGCTCGTCCCTAGAAAGACTACCTTAACAAGATTCCCAATCAAGCTAACTCCGCTAAAGACGATAGCAATATCAAAGAAGAACTGTAGCCACAGAACCGAGATCGGATTTTCCCAGACAGAATATAGGCGAGTTTGTGCAGGAAAGGGCAGAGGATATGCACCTTGGTCTTGGATTACAAATGTTATGGGCCAACCTAGCCGAACTTGCAACAAGTCAGTTTGCCTGTAAACAGTCACGGGTAGAAAGACCGAAGCAAGGACGAGCACCACACTTAAGATTAATATAGCCACGTTAATAGAGTGCTTCATAAACCTGATTTTAGCTATGCGAAAACTATCTTCTACAGGCTGAGGTGGCTTCAGAAGGCTCAACTCTAGGATTATGAAGGGCTAGGTGATTCTTAGGGCGACTGTGCTTGCTCGGCCAATGACTGCCAGCCCGCCAACCACAGTGTGTCGTCTTTCAACGCTCTTGCATTGACCCAAAACCTGACCGAAGGTTCACAAGCCGCCATCATTTCAGCAAAGATTAAGGGACCTTGATGATTACGATTAACAACCTGGAAGTGCCGCCAGCCAAAGGTTGTTTTGCCGCGCAGTCCATTTAGACCCGACCAAGTGGGGCAGCTTTTGCTTTTTCGCCATTGCCCCAGACTGCTAAAGTGTGACCGCAGGCTTTAAGTCGAGTTGAGACATCAGCCGCTCAATATCGAAGTGTTTCGCCATCATCTGCTGGGTACAATCCACCTTAACGGCTTCTTGGAGGCGCACCTGACCAAAGGTCCGTTCAATAATCTCAACAGTCGTCAAGGTATCCAAGTCAACCGATAAAATCGGTATTTCTAAGTCTTCCGCGCGACTGAGGATTGAAGGTCTAGGGGGAATGTGACCGGTTAGGATTAAACACTGCGTTGCCGTCTCTAGAGCTGCTAGCTGAATGTCGGTGCGATCGCCACCCGTGACCACAGCCATGTTTTGAGACTTACGGAAGTACTTGAGGGCTGAGCTGACGTTCATTGCCCCGATAGTTAGTTTTTCAACCAATAGGTCCAGCCGATCAGCACGACAAAGCACCTCTGCATTCAACTGGCGAACCAGCTCCCGGACGCTGACACTCCGGAGCAGTCGATTACTCGGCAACATTGCGAAGATGGGAATATCCCGGGCTTCCAAAAAGGTTTGATCGTGGTGGCAACAAAGGGTGCTTGGTCAGCAGGGATGTCATTGATCAAGACGCCTAGCAGGCGGTCGCCCAAGCGTTCTTTGGCTGACAAGAGGGAGTCTACTAAAGATGTCGGGTGAAATAAGGCAGTCAGTAAAATGGCGGCATCCACAGCCTCAGCGATCTGGAGCAGTGACAGGTCAAATAGACTACCTTCTGCCAAAAGGCCCGGCCCTTCTAGAATAACGAGGTCACCTCCTTTAACCTGAAGATACTGCCTGAGATGCTGAGCATAGTCATTTTTGTCATTACCCTGAATGCGTTGACGGACCATTTCAGGGCTTAGCATTAACAGGGTCGGCCGGAGGCAGTTATCTGGTAGCTGCAAAGTTTGGGCAATAAACCGGACATCTTCATCTACCGCGTCAGCCGGGCCGTCGGCAAAACAGTTTCCTATCGGCTTACCGTAGGCGACCACCAAACCTTGCTCCTTGATCTGCTGAGCCATACCCAGGATAATTGTCGATTTGCCGCTGTACGGTTGAATGGAGCCTACCAGCAAATGTTTGATAAGTTCTGCCACACTCACACCCTCCCATGCAAATTCCACCCGTCTCTCACCTATTCTAGGTGAACTTTCTCCGCTACCGGGTGTAATAGTGCTGTAGAAATTTTCCTGGGGTTTGCTAGACGTTAATATTTTGCTCGGACTACCCTATGCTTCTAAATGAAGCAACTTTTGATAAAAACTCTTTGAGAAGTCTGCTGAGCGACACTGCTTAAAGTTCGCCATCAGTTCGATTAAGAAGCCAATGAACTCAAAATTGGTCATCATGACTTCGTAGCTGAGTTCGGCATTGCTATCAAACTGAACTCGACAACAGGTCAAGTCGGTGGGGAGGGATGAAATATTCCAAGTCGCGATGAAAGAAATGCTCTCACCTCCCTCAATCTGGCGTTGTCCTTCCAGTGCACCACTGCGATAAAGAAATTGCTAAGGGCAGTAAGTTACGCCGATTTCCTTGATAGTAAGGCAGATAGACATTCACATCCCGGACAGCAGCAGGTTGAATCAAATCAAGCGTTTCGGTCATTCTTGAGTCCTGTTGTAAACGTCCCGCTGCAGGGTTTGGAGCTGCCGGGACTATTTCTCCTAAGTATTCCCCAGACTAGTAAGGCGTCATTCAAGGAGAAATTACAATTTTCATGGGGGAACAAGCTGTCTGTTGGACGGCAAAGCAGGCGTAGAACTAAAGCCAGCAGCTTTGAATGGCTGGGTTAACGCGGATAGCGACTGATCAAGACCTGTACAATGACAGAGCGTATCTATACTTGGCGCTATATTTCCCTTAAACTGAGAACTTGACCTTGGCAATCAAGAAAAATCGCGCTTCAAACCCTAGCAATTGACTGAAGCTGGTCAGTGGCTTTGCCATATAACGAAAGAAAGCTAATTCTTTATTCAAGTTATAGAAAAATCTTATGGCTCCTCTGGTTGCAAATTACTATTTAACCTACCGCTGCAATGCCCGCTGTCACTTTTGTGACATTTGGTCTTTAGAGCCTGGTAAGGAAGCAGACTTCGCGACAATTCAACAAAATTTAATTAGTTTAAAGCGGCTAGGAGTTAAGTACGTAGATTTTACTGGCGGCGAGCCTCTACTGCGGGCTGACATTGGTGAAATTTACCGGGAAGCAAAGCGGCTAGGTTTCTGGACCAGCATCACTACAAACACGATTCTCTATCCCCACAAAGCTCAGGAGATTCAGGGTAAGGTTGACTTCTTGAATTTTTCTCTAGATGGGCCTGATGCAGAAAGCCATGATCAGTCTCGAGGGGTGCAAATTTTTGACACCTTGGTTGAATCCGTGGCGATCGCCCATGAACTGGGGGAGTATCCAGTGTTAAACCACACTGTAACGGCGCAAAACTACCACCGGATTGATGAAATTGCCACCTTGGGAGAGCGACTCGGTGTCCGAGTTTGGCTTAATCCAGCTTTTACCGCCTACAGCAACTACAATCACAAGAAGAATCCAACGCCCGATATGGTAGCTGCCATTCGAGCCAGTGCCAAGAAACACAGCAATATTGGTTACAATAGGGCTGCGTTGCCATTTATTGAAGCTGGGGGCAATGACACTCAAAAGCCGCGCTGCAAGGCAGTCGATGCTGTCATTGCCATTTCACCAGATAACCAACTGCTATTACCCTGCTATCATTTTGCCCAAACCGGCATCCCGATCGAGGGCCGCCTGGAGGAACTTTATCGTTCGTCAGAAACCGTTGAGTCCTACCGGCAATCGCAGGGTAAGCTTTCTGTGTGTGAAGGCTGCACGGTCTGGTGTTACTTGATCCCTAGTTTCTTTCAAGGTTTAGATCAGTACTGGTGGTTGAATCAAGTAACCTATGCCAAAGAATTCTTGGCCAGAAAAAAATTTCTCCAACGAGCCTGACTCTATTGGCTCTTGGCTCAGTCTATCCGACCTTATGGAGACTGGCCTTGACGATGAGCTCTATCAAGGAATAGAGGGCCGCAGGCGTAAAGCAGCTGTCGCTTTAGTCATGGTCTGGAGCGGCACGATAGCACTGCATCTTTTCTCCGGCGGCTACTGGCTGGTGTTTGGCATGACGACTCTCATGGGGGTTCACTTCCTGCGCGTCTTGCTGGTGCGGCCCCTGGATCCGCCCGAGCCGCTAGCCGTCAATGCGCCAGAAGCGGACTGGCCCTACGTTTCGCTGCTGGTAGCGGCGAAGAATGAAGCAGCAGTCATTGCGACTCTCATAAAAACCCTCTGCAATCTGGACTATCCCACCAGTCGCTACGAAGTCTGGATTATTGATGACGCCAGTACAGACCAAACACCGGCACTACTGGACCAGTTAGCTCAACAGTATGAGCAGCTAAAGGTTTTGCATCGCCCACCGGGGGCGGGTGGGGGTAAGTCAGGAGCCCTGAATCAGGTGCTGCCCTTGATCCAGGGTGAGATCATTGGAGTTTTTGATGCGGACGCTCAGGTTTCCCAGGATCTACTCTGCCGGGTTTTACCCTTGTTCCAGCGAGAGCAAGTCGGAGCAGTGCAGGTTCGCAAGGTAATTGCCAACGTGAACACTAACTTTTGGACGCGGGGCCAGATGGTAGAAATGGTCTTTGATGCTTTGATGCAGCAACAACGGATTGCCCTTGGCGGTATTGGCGAGCTCCGGGGCAATGGTCAGTTTATTCGTCGTACAGCCTTGGTGCGCTGTGGCGGCTGGAATGAACAAACCATTACCGATGACCTGGATTTAACCCTGCGCTTACACCTGGATCAATGGGATATCGACTTTCTCGCCTTTCCAGCGGTGCAAGAAGAAGGGGTAACCCGTGCCTCAGCGCTGTGGCACCAGCGAAACCGCTGGGCTGAAGGCGGATACCAGCGTTATTTAGATTACTGGCGGCTGCTTATTCGTAACCGGCTGCGTCCCCGGAAAACCCTCGATCTCGTGGTCTTTTGGATAACTCAGTACCTACTACCTCCAGCCGCGCTGCCTGACTTTGTCATGGCGATCGCCCGGAACCGTCCCCCAGTGTGTTGCTACCTATGACTGACCTAGCTGTTACCCTGTCTTTTACCGGGATGTTACTCGGGCTCAGGCGGGTCCACAAGTCACAGGGCACATTTCTACCCCGAGTTGCCTTACTTCAGGGACTACGCGGTACTTTATACATGTTTCACTGGCTACCGGTGATTGCCAGTACTACTGCCCGGATATCTATTCGCCCGAAGCGGCTGAAGTGGGTGAAGACAACCCATCAGGGTACGGGGGAAATTTGGCTAGATGTTCCCGAATAATCCTCTTGATCACTAACCACTAAAAAACAAAAATCAGGTTGAGAGACCAGGCATGATCCTGACGGACAATCTCGATCTGATGAATAAATTCCCGAAAGTAGAACCGTCGCTCTGGTTCTGTTAGATCGAGCCAAAACTGCGGAAGCGAGACTGTTTGGGCAATTTCCTGCAAGTTGACGGGAGGCAACTGGGCGATTTTTCTCTGTAGTTCGGAAATTTCGGATCGCAGTTTATAGGCCCGCAGGTCTGCTGTTGCTGAGTCCAGAACCTCGCTTTCCACCAGGCCGGGCACTTGATTCAGTGCTTGTTGTTTGGTGGCGATTGCAGCGGTGATTGAGTCTTTCGCGCCCCGACTCGTCTGTGAAGCGCCTCTAGAGCCTTCCCAGGGTCCCTGCCTGGACCTAGTTATTTCAGCAACGGCCTGGGGTAGCTCGCGACAAATTTTGCTGATTGTCTGATCAAAGACCTGCTGGTAGGCGATCGCTCGACACTTAGGTGATTCAGGGCAAGCCGTTGGCCGTAAATAAAGGTATTCTCGCTCTCGACGGATCCCTGTGGCTCGGGTAATGGTCATGGGGGAGCGACAGGCTGCACAGGCAACCAATCCGGCTAAGGAGCGGGGAGCACTGGCAGTCCGGGGGGCGAGACTCTGATTGCGGCGCAGCAGGCGATCCACTTGCGCCGCTTCTTCTCTTAACAGGATCGGCACGTGAGTCCCGGATAAAACCTGCTGGTCGTGGTAGACCAAATTTCCCCGATAGACTGGGCTGGTTAGCCAGCGGCGACCTGTGGAGACAGAAATTTTCTTGCCATATTTTTTCTCTAGGTAACGAACCGCGCCCCGCAGGGAACCGTAGAGGAGGAATTGCTCAAAAAAATCCTTGACTATTGGGGCAGTGCTGCGGTCAAGGGTATAGCGATCTTTAGTCCGGCGATACCCGTAAGGGGCTTTGCCAGGCGGCGGCAGGGCCTTCAGCCGGTTGTTGGCATGCCCCTGCCGGATGCGATGATTGCGGTGTTGGTGTTGGATCTCAGTGAGCAGCTTCAGCGCCCCTGCCGGGCTCTCCACAGCGGCTTTACTACTATATTCTTGCTCCGTAGCAACGACCTGAACCCCTAAAGCCTGGAACTTGGCCAGGCGATCGCTGACTTCCTCAAGCGATTGGCCCAACTCTGCTAGCTGGCGCAGCAGCAAATAATCTAAAGGGTGAGCCTGACAGTCTTGGAGCAGTTCTTGCAAGTGAGGTCGTCGATTGTCAGAGTCCTGGTAGATCTGGTCTACCTCCCAGCCCCAAATAGCAGTATCAGGAACAGACTCTAAAATTGGATCGCTATATAAGTAGGCAACAATTTTCATTGCTGGTAAAGGTTCGAAGAGCGCTGTGAGGTTACCTGTGATACCTTTAAGCGTTGCTCTGGATATGCTACCGTAGTGAAGGTGTTTAACATTTTATCCCTTAATCTGGGTCGCTAACTCAACGGTAGAGTACTCGGCTTTTAACCGATTAGTTCCGGGTTCGAATCCCGGGCGACCCATTTCGATAGTGAATTCAGCAACAACAGATTTTGAAGGTTATTTCGTTGTTCACTAAAAACTATCCTAAGATTGACTAAGCATGCGGCTCGTCAAAGCGAACCTAATTAGTAACGACCTGTCTTAGGAGGACCCTCTATGGCGATTGTACCTGTGCGCCTACTGCTGGATCACGCAGCGGAGAACGGCTATGGTATTCCTGCCTACAACGTCAACAACATGGAGCAGATCCAGGCAATTATGCAGGCTGCTCACGAAACAGATAGCCCTGTAATTCTGCAAGCCTCGCGTGGGGCTCGCAAGTATGCAGGAGAAGCCTTCCTGCGTCACTTGATTTTAGCCGCGATCGAAACCTATCCAGATATTCCCATTGCCATGCACCAGGATCATGGCAACAGCCCAGCTACCTGCTACTCTGCCATGCGCCACGGCTTCACCAGCGTCATGATGGATGGTTCTCTGGAAGCGGATGCCAAAACTCCTGCTAGTTTTGAGTACAACGTTAACGTTACGCGTCAAGTGGTGGAGGTGGCCCACGCCATCGGCGTGAGTGTTGAAGGAGAACTAGGTTGCTTGGGTTCCCTGGAAACAGGCCAAGGAGACAAGGAAGACGGCCACGGGGCTGAAGGGATTTTGTCCCACGATCAGCTGTTGACTGATCCTGATGAAGCGGTTCAGTTCGTAGAGCAAACAGGAGTGGATTCCTTAGCTGTTGCCATTGGGACCAGCCATGGGGCTTACAAATTCACCCGTAAACCGACGGGAGAGATCCTGGCAATTAGCCGAATTGAGGAAATTAATCGTCGGCTGCCGAACACTCATTTAGTGATGCATGGCTCCTCTTCTGTGCCACAAGAGTTGCTTGACCTGATTAACCAACACGGTGGTCAGATTCCTGAAACCTATGGTGTACCCCTAGAAGAAATCCAGAAAGGAATCAAGAGCGGAGTCCGCAAGGTCAATATTGATACCGATAATCGCTTGGCGATTACAGCGGCAGTCCGGGAGGCGTTAGCCAGCAAGCCGGAGGAATTCGACCCACGTCACTTCCTCAAGCCTTCGATTAGATATATGCAGAAGGTTTGTGCTGAACGCTATCAGGCTTTTGGAGCTGCAGGTCACGCTAGCAAGATTAAGCCAGTCAGCCTCGATGATTTTGCTGCGAAGTATGCTAAAGGTGAGCTGAGCAGTACAACGAAGAAGGCAGTAGCGGCCTAAAGGCTTGAGTACCTAGCTTTTAAAGTGATAACTCAATTTTTGCGGGTAGCCTAAGCTACCCGTATTTGGTTCTGTTTTGGTATTTTAATCTCAACGCGGACCCATCTACCCAGCTAGTGGGGATTTCTATTACCTAAATCCAGGAGGAGAACCACATCCGCCTTTGGAAACCTTCTGGCGATAAAGGTAGACCTAGGTAGAATGGCAGCAAAAACACAAACGACAGCAGAATTAGAAAAAATACCGAGATTACAATGCCTCTAAATATAGGCTGAAAGCTGTGGAGCCAACGATCTACCAACCAAGCGATCGCAAGCAGCAGACTGTACATCGAAGCGGGCAGGTAGTGATAAAGAAACGTGCAGCGGCTGACACCAGCCCAGGGTAAAAGTTGGCGGCATAGTTCATCACTAGGTACAGGGGCAGCCAAAATTCAGCGCCCCTGATTGAGTAAGCTTGACCCAAGTTCGCCGCTGCGGAAGGGGCAATCATCAGCCAGGCTTCAATTCTCCGGGCCAGCACCCAGACCAGAATCAGGATGGCTGCGGTGGAAAGCCACCATAGCACTGGGTTTCCCATAGCGTGGACATCGTAGATTACTTTGGCGGCACTCTGAGGCAAGCGTGGACCTACTGCCGGTACTGGCTCCGAGGTGTTCAAAGCAGTTTGGTAAAAGTAGTCTACAGGACGGATCATCCAGGGCCAGGTGTACCATGCCGAGCAGTAGGGATGGACGTTAGGGCCGCTACCAATGCGCCCGTGGTAGGACAGCATCTGCTTCTGCAGTTCCCAAAATCCTGTAGTTGGATTTTGCTGCAGGTGAAGCGGCCATTCCAAGCAGTAGACCAAAATGGCAACCGCGGGTAAATACAGGAGCTGGAAGAGATTGATCTGCTGGAGCTTCTCCAGTGGGGTTGAAGTCGTTGGGTTAGGAGAGCCAGAAGGCAGAAATTTTGGATTACCCAGGCCCAGAGCCAGGTTAAGTAGATTCCTAAGAGGAAGCCCAAGCCATTCCACTTGACGGCGATCGCCCCGCCTAAGCTAGCCCCCGGCTAATGTCAGCCGCAGCCACCGTTGCTCTCCCCGGGTATTCAGCGCCAGGAGCAGAAACCATTGCCCCAGCAGTCCAAAAAATAATAAGTAGATATTGATCAGGGCATAGCGCGACTCCACCAGCAATAAGCCATCGACGGCGGCAAACAGCCCGGCGATTAGTGCATAGCTGCGACGATGGCTCAACTGGTAGGCGATCCCTGCCACCAGCAGGGGGATGAGGGAACCAGTAAGGGCATTCATCCAGCGGTAACCAAAAGGATTAAAGCCCCTAACCGGATACCCAAAGCAATCAGATACTTACCCAAGGGCGGGTGGGCATCAAAAAAAGGGGTCCCGGTTATGTAGTTGTAGCCAAATTTGGCAAAGTAGACTTCATCGAAGACCAGGGTATTAAATCGTGCCAATCCCCAGAATCGCAGCCCCACCGCCAAACAGAAAATACTGGCTAAACCCAGCCAAAACCATGGAACAGCCGGTGACTTAGATCTTACAAAGACCATAGAGAAATCTCAGATACAGGAATGGGCTGCCAGGTAACTCCAGAGATAGCTGTAGCACTGGGCTCAGGCTGCACTGGGTAGCTCAACCGTTCGGATAGCTAGCTGCTGTATCTGGTCCCCCCGTTGGACTTTGATCTTGAGCTGTTGCCCGACACGGCTATTTTCTACAGTATTCTGCAGCTCACCGGCATTGACTACGGGCTGCCCATCAACCTCAACAATCACATCCCCCCAGCGCAAACCAGCAGCAGCGGCGGGGGTATTCGGTAAGACGCGCACCACAAGTACGCCCCTAATTTCTGGTAGCTTGATCGGTGAGTTGGGATTGCGGTTGTTTTCTTGAGCAACTTGGGGGGTCAAGGCTGCTAGCTGCACACCCAGGTAGGGGTGTTCAATTCTCTCGCCCCTCGCCAGTGGGTCCTTTAAGGACTTGGCTTTGTTGACGGGGATAGCAAAACCGATGCCAACGGCCCCAGCCCGGATTGCGGTATTGATCCCAATCACTTCACCGCGATCGTTCAGCAGTGGGCCACCAGAATTGCCAGGGTTGATGGCGGCATCCGTTTGAATAAAGTCTAGGCGCTTGTCTGGGATGCCCACCTGAGCACTTGGGCGATGCAGGGTGCTAATAATGCCCAAGGTAACGGTGTTGTCTAACCCGACTGGGTTTCCCACCGCGATCGCCCAGTCCCCCACCTGAACTTGGTCAGAGTTACCCAGCGGCGCAACGGGTAAATCACTATCGGCCCCTTTAATTTGAACGACCGCCAGATCAGATACCTCGTCGGCTCCCCGGACTTCGCCTTCAAAAGTACGCCCATCTTTCAGCGTTACGGTTACGGTATCGGCACCACTGACGACATGCGCGTTGGTTAAGACAATCCCTGATTTGTCCACAATAAAGCCTGAGCCTAGCCCCCGGAGCCGGCCCTCTTCAGGTGGCGGGAAACCATCTTGACCAAAAAAGCGACGAAAGAAGGGATCAGTGCCGAAGGGGTCGGGGATTGTGCGCGTAATAGTGCGTTCTGTATCAATACGGACCACTGCTGGGCCTACTTGATCGACTGCCTTGGCTACAAAGCGCCGCGGATTCGAAACTGAGGCACTATCGCTGTCAGAGGCTTGCAGAGAGTTTGTTTGCCGTAGCGCAATGGGGGTCCCTGGAACTAGGGAAACAGTTGCTGCTTGGGCAGGGAACCCAGGCAATCCGGTAATTAATAAAACGAGTCCCAGAATGACTCCGAAAGTGGTGAGCCAACTCGGTCGCTGCTGTGTAGCTACCCTCAACATCATCGGTAATGCCTTTAAGCTATAGATAGAACTGTGGAAATAGCCCTAATCGGGCCGGTTAAACGTTCAGGAAATACCCAGTTTTATTATTATGAGTCAATCTTCAACCTGGCAAGACAGTGAATCTGAGTTCACGCCCTCTGGACTGATGCCTGTGCTTGTTGATCAGCCTGTGAGCGAGAAATATGGTGAACGCCAGATCCGCGAGGGACAGCTGATTACATTTCCCAATCCGCGCATCGGACGGCCTTATACCATCCACGTTACCCTGCCGGAATTTACCTGCAAATGTCCTTTCTCTGGTTATCCTGACTTTGCCACCATTCACATCAGTTATGTGCCGGATCAACAGGTGGTGGAGCTCAAGGCCCTGAAGCTCTACATCAACAGCTATCGCGATCGCTACGTCTCCCATGAAGAGTCTGTGAACCAAGTCCTGGATGATTTTGTCGCGGCTTGTGATCCTCTAGACGTCACAGTCAAAGGTGATTTTTCTCCCAGAGGTAATGTTCATACGGTGATTGAAGCCCATCACCGGAAGTAGCAGGAATAGGTAAAAAAGGGTAAATGGCGCCGCCCTAGTTCGATTCTCTCAAGGGCAGATAATGATTACCTCAAGTCTGGCAGACTTTCTTGAGATAATGAATGATATTACTTTAACCGTGGAGCCAACGCGATCGCGTTTAGTTTTCTGAGCCCTATGCAGACTTATTTCTACGTTCTAGCCAGCCAGCGCTTTTTGCTGGAAGAAGAGCCGCTTGAGGAGGTACTCCAGGAGCGCCAACGGTACTACCAAGAGGCAGGCAAGCCAATTGACTTCTGGCTAGTGAAGCAGCCCGCTTTTCTCAGCGCACCAGAAATGCAAGCTGTAAAGGCACAGTGCCCTCAGCCTGCTGTTGCGGTTGTTTCCACGAATCTTCAGTTTGTACAATTTCTCAAGCTGCGGCTAGAGCACGTGCTGATGGGAGAATATCAATCCCCTTCGGAGACAATCCCTGATCCGCTGGCATCTTTAGTCACGGCTTAATCTATACATCTCCTGGTATGACAACGACTTCAAGCAGGCACGATGAACCAGGAGATTGCCAGTCCTAAGGCTGAACCTGCCACAACTTGCATCGGGGTATGCCCTAGCAGCTCTTTCAGCCGATCCTCGTTGAATTGGTGGTTGTCCTGGAAGAACTCATCCATAATTTGGTTGAGGATGCGGGCTTGTTTACCGGCAGCTTGGCGAACCCCCGCTGCATCGTACATGACAATACAGGCAAAAATTGCGGCGATGGCAAACTCTACACTGCCCCAGCCGACTGACTGACCTACCCCAGTTGCCAAAGCAGTGACTAGGGCTGAGTGGGCGCTGGGCATTCCCCCGGTAGTCACCAGGACTTGGGGGTCAACCTTACGATCTTTAGCAAAGCCAATGCTTAACTTAAGGAGCTGGGCAACCAAACTCGCTGTGAGAGCTGCTAACAGCACCCGATTGTAAAAAATATCACCAAAATCCTGCATATCGCTTTGCTGTAAGGTGTGAAATGGGTGTCTTAACACCCCTTGACAGAGAATAGGTTAATTAGTGGGTGCGGGCGATAATAAACTCTGCGATCTCAGCCAAGGGTAGGGCACCCTCGCCAAAAGGTGCTAGTTCTCCTTTGGCTTCAGCAACTAAGGTTTGAGCTTGCCGCTTCGATTCTTCGATTCCCCAAAGACTTGGATAGGTGGCTTTCTGCGCCTGCACATCTTTACCTGCTGTTTTGCCCAGCTCTGCTTGAGTTGCAGTGATATCTAAGACATCATCGACAATCTGAAAGGCCAATCCAATATTCCGGGCGTAGCGAGTCAGCCGCATCAGGGTAGATTCCGGGGCCCCTGTCAGCAGAGCCCCCGACAGGACGGAGGCTTCTAACAGTGCCCCTGTTTTGTGAGTGTGAATAAAGTTAAGCGTTTCTAAAAGTTTCTTGAACTCCTTCCCGGATTCCAGGTCTACCACTTGCCCACCGACTAACCCTGTTGCGGCGACGGCATGCCCTAAACGAGCGACCACTTTCAGTAATCGCTCAGCCGGAACCTGTTGAGTTTTGACTGCCACAAATTCAAGGCATAGGCCAATAATCCATCCCCCGCCAGGATGGCAATATCTTCGCCAAAAACTTTGTGATTCGTCAGCTTGCCACGCCGGTAGTTATCGTTGTCCATTGCCGGTAAATCGTCGTGAATCAGCGACATGGTATGGATCATTTCCAGGGCACAGGCTGTTGGCATCGCCATTTCTAAGGTGCCACCCGCAAGTTCGCAGGTTGCTGAACAGAGAATCGGCGTAGCCGCTTGCCCCCTGCCATCAGAGAATACCGCATGGCCTGGTAAATCTTTTCGGGATATTTCACGACTACGGACTGGTCTAAAGCGGCTTCTACAATAGCCTGCCGCTCAACAAGATAAGTCGCTGAATCAAAGTGGTAAGGCTGGGAGCGCCCATCCATCAGAGTTGATTGCGGCAACGTGCTGTCAGTTGATATCATCCCTTGATACTTCACGATCTTCATTAGTTACTTTGGATTGTCTGGTGATCAGGGTTCCACCGAGGTTGCTCAAGGTTAGTCAACCGCTTGAAGACCTCCACCCGGCTCAAACACGACCTGCTTGGAAGTTCAGTCTATATTCTCATGGAATATTCACTTAATTTAAGATGCTTTGTGTCGCTGGCTATAGCTCCAAAGGGTGTTATGCAGCAGCATGGTGACTGTCATGGGTCCGACACCCCCGGTACGGGCGTAAGAAACTTAGCCACCGTCTGGACTGTAGCGTCCACATCGCCAACTAAGCGAGTCCCGGTAGCATCGCTAACCCGGTTGATACCCACATCGACAATAGCAGCGCCAGGCTTGACCATTTCAGCCGTTACCAAGCCAGGACGGCCTGCCGCCGCAATTAAGAGATCGGCACTGCGAGCGATCGCTGCAAGATTTTCCGACCGGGAATGTGCCATCGTCACTGTGGCATCCGCGGCCAAAAGCATCAGGGCTACTGGCTTCCCAACCAGCGTGCTGCGGCCAATCACCACCGCCTGCTTTCCCCCAGCCCAATCGAGTACTCCTGCAGCAGGCGCATCACGCCAGCCGGTGTACAACTGCGTAGTCCCGGCTCTCCCCGGACCAATCTGCCTAAATTCACTGGGTGTAGCCCATCCACATCTTTATCTGGGTCGATTTGCCGCAGCAGGGCATCCGCATCGAGATGGCCCGGCAGGGGTAACTGAACCAGAATGCCATCCACCCGCTCGTCTTGGTTCAGGGTCTCAATGGTCTGAGCTAGTGCTGATTGAGAGGTCGTTGTCGGAAAAGACTGTCCGAAGGAGAGAATGCCAACCTTCTGGCAAACCCGCTCTTTGTTCCGCACATAGGCAGCACTGGCGGGATTATCCCCTACCATCAGTACAGCTAAGCCTGGCGATCGCCCAAACTGGCTCTGGAACTGCTGAACCTGTTGGGCTTGCTCAGTCTGAATTTTTTTCGGCCAGTCGTTTTCCGTCTAAGATGGCGGCTTTAGTAGGCATCAACGTTGAAGTAGCAATACAATACTTTTTGATTGTACTGGGCAGGGTTTTGCTCTTTGTGAGAACCGGGTAGAACAATCGGTACAGAACTTCTGAGAAGCTGATGACTAGCGAGTTTTCTGTGGGTGACAAAGTCCGGGTAATCGCTCTACCAACCTATGTAAAAACGGCTGAACCAATGCCGATGCTGCGTCCTGCAAATGTGATTCGCTTGGGGAAGAAGGCACCATCTTGGGCCGACAACCGGGATCTTGGAGCGTACGACTCGAAAAAGGGGCCTACTTACTAGAAAAGCCAGTACTTGGAGCGGGTAGTTCCAGCGGAGCCGGAGAGTAGCTCTGAATAGCTCCCAGAAGCCAGTTACTCCTGTGTAGATTCACCGATTGAATCGAGGATACCTGGCCCCACCAGCGAAATATATGGGGCAGTAAAGTACTTAGAAGCCACCTGCTGGAAGGGCAGTTTCTGCGGTTACAGCCGCAATCTCTGATTGAAACTGGAGGTCGTATTCAACGCCTAAACCCAGCACTTCGTACCAACCCAGCACCTGAGCAATCTGAGCGTTGGTTTGTTTCCCCAAGGCATACTGCCCGAGGATCTTGTTCTTGGCGATTTTAAGTTCGTCTGGGGATAGGAGAACGGCACAGAGGCGGTCAATTTCTGCCTGTAGGCTCTCCAGGGCTACCTGAGTATTCTCGGCTGCTGTCCCCATGTAAACCCCAAAGTGAGAAGTAGCAAACCGGGTAGGATAAAATGCTGAAACGTCGTAAGCCAGTCCTCGCTTCTCTCGCAGTTCCACAAACAAACGGCTAGAGAGACCATTCCCTAGATAGGTACTGAGAATCTTCAAAGCCGGATAGTCAGTCCCTCGAACGCTGGCGGCTAGGTAACCCAGCATGACAATGGCTTGCTGGGTTTGCTGGGAGCTAATCCGCCGTTGGGGACGGGGTATAATCGTCGGTAATTGTAAAGCCGGTAGTGGATTGAGCGTCTGCCAGTCACTCAATAGCTGATCCACTAAAGCGGTCACTTGCTCGACCGTGACACGCCCCGCAATGCTGATCACCAGATTGTCTGGCCGGAAGTAGGTCCGGTGATAGTGCTGTAGATCGGCTTGCTGAAGCTGGGTCAACCGTTGCAGCCGTTCCCAGAAGCGACTGAGCATAGGGATGGCCTTGATACATTGCCTGCCGCAGTTGATCGATCGCAACCGTCATCGGCTGCTCCTGCTGAGCTCGGATGGCCTGTAAGGTTAAGCGTCGTTCTAACTCAACTTCTGCTTCTGGAAAAGTGGGCGATCGCAGTAGCTCTGCTGCTAAGCGCAGCAGGGTCGTAAAATCAGCCGAAACGGTTTTAAGGTTTAATACTAGGTAATCAGGGGCTGCGTTGGCACTCAGGCTTGCCCCCGCCGACTCGACACACTCAGCAATTTCCCGTGCAGAGCGCTGCTGGGTTCCCTTTGTCAGCACTGCCATCGCCAGGTGAGACAATCCAGCTTGCCCGCCTGCCTCCCGGAGACTGCCTGCCCGGAGAAACATCCGTGTGCTGACGATATCAGCAACGGGATTCTCAACCACTAATACCACTAGACCATTGCCAAAAACCTGGCGATGGTAGGGGACTGGCATTGCGGCTGGCACCGGGTTTTGCGATCGATGCAGTGGCAAAGCATATCCTTGGGACCCAGCATTTTGATTCACAGGAGATTTTTACTTCTTGATGAGCTAGCCGAATCATCATGTAACGTTGCCAGCGCAGACCAAAATAAGTTTTATTGAGCTGCCTGCAGCCGGAATTTAGTTGGGCTTAAGCAGGGTAATCGCATAGCGATCAGGGGTTAGGTACCGGCAAGCCAATGCCTGAAGAGATTCAGGCGTGAATTTCTGGACAACCTCTGGATAGGCTACCGCTATGTCGGCTTGAGCAATCACGCTGTAGTAACCATAGAGTCCGGCAAGTTGACCCGGTGCTTCAGTAGAAAACGCGTAGCTGTTGCCCAGTAAACGTTTACAGCGGTCAAGCTCTAAATTGGTAATGGGGGTTGTGCTGAGTGCCCTCAAGTGCTCGCAAATCAGAGCCTCTACCTGTTCTAGGTCTTGGGGATCTAGCCAAGCACAGATGGTCAGCAGGCTGGACTGCCGCTGCAGCAAGCAACTACTCATAATGTCGTGCACCATTCCCCGCTGTTCCCGCAGATCTCTGACCAAGCGGGAGGTGCGTCCCTGGCCCAGTAAAACGGCGAGAACCTCTAAGCCGTAAGCGCTCTCTAGCTGTTCTACCCCAGGTCCGGTCCAGGCCATCATCAGCCGTGCCT
This sequence comes from Thermosynechococcaceae cyanobacterium YX3bin19, assembly GCA_030447595.1. GTDB lineage: Bacteria > Cyanobacteriota > Cyanobacteriia > Thermosynechococcales > Thermosynechococcaceae > JAUJON01. The sequence goes on along the minus strand of JAUJON010000002.1, from coordinate 59,557 downwards.
GCTCCAGTCGCGGTAAATCAAGGGAACAGCGACGGATTGCTGGCACTGAGGGTTTTGCCTTCCAGGAGGCAGGGGCTGGCAGGTAGGCTGAACCCCCATCTGCAGGTAGTGCTGGCTCGCCGCAGGCAGCCGGGAAGTCGCAGAAGTGGCGCTGCACTAAATTTAACGCCTGCTCCTGCTCAACTCCACCAACTACCACAAGGGTCATGTTCTCCGGCTGGTAGTGGACGCGGTGAAAGGCACGCATTTCCCAAGGCGATCGCTGGATTAGTTGGGACTGGGTACCGAGAATCGGACGTCCGTAGGGATGATGCGGGTAAGTAGTCTCCATTAAACTCTGGTAGCCCTGCCAGTCGGGGCTATCGGAGGCTTGGCGAATTTCCTCTAAGACTACATTGCGCTCCCGCACAAACTCAGCTTCTGGAATTGCGGCATTGATCAGGAGTTCTGCCAGAGGAGGAAGCGTCCAGTCTAATGTTTGAGCTGCAGCAGTAATAAAGAAATGGGCATAATCATGGCTAGTTGCGGCGTTGGTGATCCCTCCTTGGTTTTCAACCATCCAGTCAAATACGCCGGGTGCCAACCGAGATGTTCCTTTAAAGATTATGTGTTCTAGAAAGTGGGCCATCCCTCCCCAGTCCCTGGGTTCGGTTGCTGCACCCGCCCGGACCCAAATGTCAACGACCGCAACGGGTGTTGCTGGAATGAACTGGTGGACTACGGTTAAGCCATTATTTAGCTTGAAGATACTAGCAGGAAACGAATTCACAGTGGGTACCTGAGTCCAACACTGATTCCCTTGGCCAGCCGCATGACGGTTCAAAGTTCTCTCAAATTCCAAAGTTCAACGGAAAAAAGGTAAAGTTAAAGGCCCGAGCAATCTATTCCAACTAGCCTATTAGATTTTGGGTGCCTCCAGTGAGTGAAAGACCGATATTGTCTGGATTGCTTAACTTTTAGGTTGATCAGTCTCAGAAGCACTATGCTAAAGAACGCGGAGCGCTCAGTCACCTTGCCATGCCTTTTTTGATCACAGTTCCAGCGACAACGGCCAACTTAGGGCCTGGTTTCGACTGCCTGGGAGTGGCGCTGACGCTGTACAACCAGTTTGAGTTCACCCATGCTGTGGAAGCCAGCCCTGGAGCTGTCAGGATTCAAGTTGCTGGACCAGAGGCAGCGCGAGTCAAAACCGATGCGAGCAATCTCGCCTACCAGGCTTATGCCTATTTCTACCAGCACCTGGGTGAGGCCCCGCCAGCCGTAAACATCCAAATTCAATTGGGAATTCCCTTAGCCAGGGGCCTGGGAAGTTCTGCTACAGCAATCGTGGCTGGGTTGCTGGGGGCCAACTGCCTAGCCGGGTCGCCCCTGGAGAAAACCCACGTTCTTAAGCTTGCGATCGCCTTGGAGGGCCATCCCGATAATGTTACCCCAGCCCTACTGGGGGGGTGCTGCCTTGTCGCATCGGGTCAGGAGACTGGGGAGGCTGCTGGGTGGGAGATCTGTGATATCCCTGGTCGCGTGACATTGTTCCGGTGGTTGCTATTCCCGACTTTGAGCTGTCTACCCAAACAGCCCGGCAGGTTTTACCCCACACCTGTAACCATCAGGACGCAGTCTTTAATGTTGCCCATTTAGGGTTACTGCTCCGGGGCTAGAAACGGGTCGCTTAGACTGGCTACGGGCAGCATTGCAGGACCGCCTGCATCAACCTTACCGACAAGCCCTGATTACTGGGTATAAAGCTGTACAGACTGCCGCTGTAGAGGCCGGGGCCTATGGCCTAGTCATCAGTGGAGCTGGACCTACCCTCCTAGCCTTGGTGAGTCCGAATCACTCAGCAGCTGTTGCCGCCACAATCAAAAATACCTGGGCAGAACAAGGAATTTCAGCACAGGTCCAGCCTTTACAAGTCGATTCCCAAGGAGGCGATCGCCCTCGCTCAACAACGGGAGTAAAATATCAGCCCTAAACTTCTATAGCTTGGATGGCTTTCGCTGGGTTCTGGGGTGATTTCCCGTCCATGCGGGCGCCAGGGCCTCCTGACCATGCCTCGTCGCTGAGTTGTAGCGTTAACTATTTTAAGAAATGGGGCAAGATAGCCTTGGAGTTAATCCCAGCTATGAAACTACAAGAACTCACCATCAATGAAAATTGCTGGAAGTACTGAAGTTTCACTGCATAGACTTAGGTTAGAAAAGTGTTCTTAGTGATGGTTGAGTTAAGTTGAGCGGGTTAATAGCTTCTAGAAAAACACTGGTTTGGTCTAGCAGCCCGGCATAGATACAAAGAAGAGGACTAATAGGGTGCTGTATCTAGCAGAAGTACACAAAAAAAGTGGGTTTATGAATGGTAAGACTGAGCTTAAACTTTTAGCTCGTCAGCAATCCGAACACAATTGGAGTGCAATACCTAGTGAAGAAGCCATCCCCACAGAAGAAGCTAATCACTTTAATACAGGTGCTCTAGTTTTTATTGAGCTCAACCCCAATCATAAAATTCAAAGCATTTACCAAGCCGCGAAACAGTTAGTTGGGATTCTCCAGAGCTTTTCGCGACAGCGTGAGAAGTTTCGCACTCAGGAAGAAGAAATAGAAGGGTGGAAACAGTCTTTAATCTATCAGAGTCACGAGCTAACTCGTCGCGAGCTGGAACTAGAGACCCAGCACGAAGAATTGGAGCAGTTGGAAGAAACTGCGAAAATAAAAATACTAGAGCAACAACGCCTAGAGGCTAAGGCGACTTCTGAAGAGGCCCAGCGGTTACAGGAAGAAGCTGAGCGGAGCTGCCAAGAAGGTGCCTGGGAGCACCTGCGGGGAGAGCATCAAGCTCAGCGAGCGATCGCGCTGGACGAAGAACAGGTTCGAAGCATTGAGGGTTTACTCAACCGTCTTTTGAGAGCTACAGCTTCTTCGGAGCCTGTTCAAGGGCAACTAACTTTCTGCTTAGAACTGGTAGAACAGCAGCAGACTGTTCTTAATCAGTACTGGCAAGGACTAGAACAACAAAGTTCGGCACAGGAGCAACAAGTAAACGTTGATCGCCAAGTTCAGCCGCTGGAAAATTCTTGGCAGGATTGGCAGCAAGCTCAGGAGGCTTTAGAGCAAGCCAGAACTGAATTGAAGCTACAGCAGCAGATGCTGAGCTTGAAAGAAGATTCTGCTCGGGTCCTAGCCCTACACGTTCAGGCTCAATCCGAACTCTATCAACAACTTTATCAGCTCGCTACGGGTTCTAACAGTGAAGACTTAGGTGAGCAGGTTAACGTTTCGGCTCTCGAAGAGATGTCTCTGGAAGAACTTCTGGCAACCGTAAAGTCTTTGCAGCAAGGCTTGGAAAGTTCGTCTGATTTTGTTCATGACCAAGAAGAGGAACTATCGCTGCAGCAACAAGCGATTGAAGAATTAAAGCGAAGGATCAACCAGGCTAGTGAATATGACCGTTTAAGCCTTGAAGGGGATCTAGAGTTTGAGCAGCAACGCTATCAAATGTTGAATGAAACCTTGGTGGGTCAACGTCGAAGTCTGCGAGAACGAGAAGCAACTTTAAACTTGCACCAGGCTGTCCTGCTGAGGCGTCTGGGAGACAATCAGGAAAACAAAATTAATCTAGAGCCTGTTTTGCTTCAATTAAGCTTCCAACAGCAGCAGCAGACCGAGGAGCTGCAGCGGCTAGAAAGCCAGATTGAGCAAATTCGATTGACGATTCAACAATCTCAGGAAAATGTTGAATACCAGGCTAGAGATCAAGCAGATAAACACAGTGAACTGAAGCAATTGGAGCTAGCTTTACAACAACAGACAGGGGCAGTCTCAGAGCTCCGGGGCAATCTAAATGCCCATCAACAAACACTACAACCCATCCAGGATAGTCTGAACGAGTTACGTCAGCAGTTGGTAGTAATAGCCGGCCTGTCGCAGGTTCAGCACCCTGATAATGAGCTCAAGCAAATGATTGAAGAAATTAGGCAATCAATAATCGCATTAGCCCCGGCACCGGAATTGGCTGCCTCTTAATCAGGAATTAGGTTGCAGGTGAGTTGTAAGAACTCTCGCATCACAACTCAATCAAGCGTTTTCCACCAGATCCAGGGATCTACAACTTCAGCAACTATTCTGCCTGGAAAAGGTTCACTTCTGGTTCGGTTATCAGCAGCAACTAACGCTATAACTTTTTCAATTTGCTCAAAGCTTGGCATGGTTTTCAGAGTTCGCTGAAGGTATTGCCTGATAGCGCGGCGTCGGATCGCTAGTGGCGCCTCCCGCAAAATATGCCGATTCAATCTATCAGGGTTTGGGTACTGTTCCTCTACTCCTGTTGCTAGCCTCGCCTTTTGCAAAAGAATTTTTGCCTGATTTTCTAGGTAGTCTACCTCAGCTCGAAGCAGTTCCGCAGTATGGGCAAGAGCCTGCTCAACCTGAGGATTAAAATGCCCCTGCAGATAGGGCAGCAATTCCTGCCGGATTCGATTACGCGCATATTTCAGGTCTTGATTGGTCGAGTCCCTCCAGATCGGCAGCTGCATGATGTGACAAAATTGGCCAGTTTCGGCTCGCGTTACATCCAACAGTGGTCGAATGAGTTGAATATTATCTCCAAGGGACCGTCGCCAAGTTAATGCTTGTAGCCCATCCGTGCCACTGCCTCGAATCAAGTTATAAAGCAAGGTTTCAGCGCGATCGCTGGCAGTGTGGCCGGTGAGTAAGTAGGGGTAATTCCTCTCTTCGGCGATGGCGGCTAACGTCCGATAGCGCCAATCCCGCGCCTGTGCTTCTGTCCTCGGCACTTCGACAGCAGCCTGACAGTAAAAGGGAGTTTGCCAACGCTGAGCCAATTGGGCAACCTGATCAGCGTTAGCTTGGGAGTCAGGCCGCCAGCGATGGTCGCAGTGGGCGATGGCGATACACCACCCCCACTTGGGTTGTAGATCCAACAGCAGCTTCCATAGACACAACGAGTCCTGGCCGCCGGAGACCGCAATCAACAAACGCTGGTTTTGTGGCAGCAGCTGCCATTGCCGCAGCGTTCGGTGAAGTTTCGCATGTAGAGGTGTCCAAACTGGTCGTGTTGCCGACACTTAAGGTTCAGCTAGAGACTTAGAAAAACCAACCGTAGGAATGCAGGCCCTTCCCTAAAATATTGACCCCTAGGTAGCAAACCCAAACCACGAAAAATCCTGTCGTAGCGAGAATTGCTGGACGCCGTCCCTGCCAGCCTCGGGTGATCCGCGCATGCAGGTAGGCGGCGAAAACAAGCCAGGTAATCAATGCCCAAGTTTCTTTCGGGTCCCAGCTCCAATAGGAACCCCAGGCTTCGTTAGCCCAAACTGCACCAGCGATAATTCCAATCGTCAGCAGGGGAAAACCGAGGCCAATGACTCGATAGCTAATATTGTCTAAGGTGTCTGCTAAGCTTAGGCGCTGGGGTGATAAATGCTCGACCTGGGGAGCGTTTGCCCTGCGGTCAAGTACTGCAGTACTGCTGCCATTGCTACCCAGAAGCTGGGCTGCTTCCGTGACCGTCACTAGCTCATCAACTTGTTTTAAGCGATAGCCATTATGACGATAGCTTCCGGTGCCAATGGAACTGCCTTTAAGCTCAACATTCTGACCTCGCGTTACGACTAAAAAGGCGATCGCCAGCAGGGAGCCAACCATCAATGCCGCATAACTCAGCATCATGACGCTAACGTGCATCATTAGCCAGTTAGACTTGAGCGCCGGTACTAAAGGTGCAGCAGCTTGCATGCCTCTAGGGAGAGAGAGGGTAGCAAAAGCGGTAATGCCCATGGCAACGGGAGCCGTCGCCACCCCCACTAAGCGGCTGCGGCTAGTATTTTCGGCAACGAGGTGAATGGTAGTAATTCCCCAAGCTAAGAAAAAGAGTGATTCATACAGGTTGCTTAAAGGGAAGTATCCAGCATCGAGCCACCGGGCTGCGAGTAAGCCAGCAATACAGAGGTTGGCAATCACCATACCGGCTGGACCTAAAGCTGAAAGATAGGGCATACCCGGAAAGGCAGCCCCACTCCAGTAAATCAGCATTGTTATAAACAGCACAGCAAAGGAACCGTTATCCAACCAACTCTGGAGTGTGACTAGGTCCATGCAGTTTTCTCCCCAGCAAATATTAAAGAATTGATCGTAGTACTGTCGATCCTACCTATTATCTCGCAGTAGGGCGCTGTGAGGCTATCCCTATCCATATCAGTGCTGTCCTTTAATTTTGGCCACTTGGGACAAAAGCAGGATTTAGCATGGCTTCGTTGGCTGGCCAGGCCCCAAACTAGATGCCTGCAGCCTTTCCCAGGCCGCAAAGGCCGCGGCCTTCTCAGCCGCTTTGATTGAACGCCCGCTTCCTTGGCCAATCCGCTCACCTTCGAGCCAAACTTCAGCCGTATAACGATGAGCGTCTTGGATCTGACCAGAGTCTTGAACTCGATACTCTGGCAGGCTTTGATGTTGCGCTTGAGTCCATACCTGTAAAGCTGCCTTATAGTTTTGATAAGCAGGATCGGCTCGGACCGCTTCAGCTAGGTCTATGAGATGGCGCTCCAGCCAGGGATAGATCGGCTTGAGATCGTGGCTGCTGAAATAGAGAGCGCCTACCATGGCTTCAAATGCGTCGGCTAAGCGAGACTCTTGACCGTTGGGATCTTTAGCGGCGCTAGCAGCAACCAGAAGATAACGCTCTAAACCATAGCTGTTACCGATCTGGGCCAAGGCGCGATCGCTCACTAGTACAGAACGGATAGCCGACAGTTCACCGACTGAACACTCAGAATAGCTGGTGAACAAGAATTCAGCCGCCGCTAGGCGGATCACTGCATCACCGACAAATTCAAGCTGCTCATAGTTGGCTTGTGGTGAATAGGTAGGGTGAGTAAGGGCGATATCGAGTAAGGACCACTCAATGGGTGAATTTTTAGGTAAGCCTAACTTTTCAATCAGCTTCTGGAGTTGATTCTGGCGACGAGGATCGCAAAGAGACATGGATCTAGACGGGCAAATAAATTAGGAAAGAGCTGGACATAAGCCGGGTTCTGTTCTCCTGGTTATTAAACAGAAGGGCAGTTATCTATCTGGGACGTCTGTTACCAAACGCCTCTAGCGGTATCTCAAACAGAACCGGTAAAAGACCAACCGTTGTTCCTTCCACCTTGCTCCCAACCGGGGTTTACCGAGCCAACGCCTCTCGACGTTACTGGTGCGCTCTTACCACACCTTTGCACCCTTACCGCAGTAGGTTTGAGCTTTGATTTTAAGTTTTGAATGGATAACTCAAAACTCAGCACTCGTAGCTCATAACTCTGAAGCGGCGGTATTTTTCTGTGGCACTTTCCTCACGGTCACCCGCACTGGGCGTTACCCAGCAAGTTTGGTCTTTCGGGAGCCGGACTTTCCTCAGACTCATAGATATCTACGAGTCTGCAACCACCTGCGCCTGCTCTTTCCCTAAAACCTAGTTTACAGCCGTTCGAATGACGGTACAACACTGAGAACCCACAGAAAGCCGCAAGAAGGTTTTGCCTCTAACCTTGTACTTCATCTGTGTGAGAACTGCTGTAGCGTCTCCTATGGCTGCTTTTACTTAGTGAGGAAGCTGCTCTTTGTTTGGAGAAAAATTTGATTAATTGCCAATTATTTGGCTGAGGTACACTGGCAGGTACTGAACCACTATCCCTAGACAAAACTGATGGAGGACAAGAATTCTCCAACCTGGGAAAACACCTCCTCTCGTTCGAGATCTAGGGGAATAATGTGGTCCGATTGTTCCAGCCAGTGTAGTTTCTTGATGGGGAGCCTAAGTGCTGAAAAATCCACTGGGCTCCTGATGGATCAACCACGGTATCTTTACGAGATTGGATAATCAACGTGGGTGCATAGATCTGAGGTAACTCGGCTTTGACTTGGTCGATCAACTCAACGGCACTGCGGACAGCAGACAAAAAGTGCGAAAAAATGCGGCTTTCTCGGCTACTGCTCGCATTTGCAAGTCTTGGATCGGCAATCTTAATCGGGGAATGTCATGAATCAGCCAACCAAAGGAAAATAGGTAAGCTTCAAGGGTAAGAAGTAATACCATTCCCGCTTGAGTGCCAGGAAAGGCACAACAAAACAAGCTTTTCCAGTGGAAAGGAAGCAGATAAGTGTAAACCTAGGAGACAACCCGTGGAAAAGCCAATGACGGAAATAGAACTGTATTTATGAGCAAGTTCGTCATAGGCTTCAAGGACATGGTCATACCACTGTTGCCAAGTAGAGGCTGGCATTTTAGGCGCTAATTCATCATGACCAGGGTAGTGAATTGCTTGTACCGTCAAGCCTAATTGGTGCAGATACTGCCCGAGTAACTGCATCTCATAAACACCGCTACCCAGGCCATGGAGTAGTAGACAGGCTTGTTGACCTCCGGCTAAAAAAAATGGTTGATTCAGCAGCATAGGGTTAGAGAATAGATTCAGCAGTTCTTTTGGTAGAAGGCTGCAACCAATTTTGTTGAGTATAGTCGAAATAGAACTAGATGTTCTGGGATTTGACTATGCGCTTATCGTTTCTTTCACTCCGTCAAATATTCTGCTTAGGAGCAATTACAAGTGCTTTCCTTTACAGTGCTCAGGTAACTGCGGCAGAAAAGGTGGTACTAGAATACGGAGTTTTCCGGGGTTCTGTCCGGGTCAATGAGCTTACGGCTTTTGCCGAAACTGGAGAAGTTTCGGCACCGCTGCGATTCTACTTAAAGGCAGGGCGAGCCAACCCTCAAGAAGTTCGTCAAGCTCTCAATGCACCCATCTCGGTGAGCCCAATTGTTTTTTAGGATCGAGTACTCAACAGGTCCAGTGGGAGGCATTCTGCTGGACCAGGTTAGTCAGGCTGTGCATACTCCTGCCGCTGGGGCAGACCGCCAAGCTCTTCGCTCAGCGTTAGTTTTGTCTGCTGCGAGGGATGGCAAGATTACCCTCATAGAAACAATTCAAAGGTATCCAACCTCAGAGGTGCATGTTGAGGGCGATCGCCTCGTGCGAGCCTATCGCCAACTGAGTGCGTTGGAGGGCCGTATCCAAGACTTGTTGGGGATCAACCTATTTTGACATGCTTCTTGGGTCTGTTGGGGATAACGAGGTCACTGGGTTCAAGGCCTTGAGCCCCTAAATCCAGGGGACCCCGAGCAGCTTTACCCGGTGTAGCTCAACTCGGAATAGCCTTAAGATAAAAGCAGCCATCGGAAAACTTTTCAGTTATCTAGGTTAGCCGTTTGTGAACGTCTTCCCTAACTTTCAGGTTTACCAAATTGTTTATCTAGAGTACAAAGCTACACGCCTTTATGCTGAAGTGATTCAAACAATAGAGGCGCGCCAGATGTGCTGGGTTCGCCCACTGGGTTTAGTTATGTATCCTTCCGAGTGGTTCTATTCAGCTTCAGGGTTCAGCACCATTGAGGATGCGCCTACAGTTTATGACTTGAGGCAGGGGGCAGATCTACTCTGGCCTGGGGCATTGTTCCGAGTTGCTTTAGATACAGAGGTATTGCCCCTGCTAGCCCAGTTAGAGTTACAAGAAGGGGAAAAAGTTGATAACTTTAATGCCTTGGCAGCCCGCCAGCAACTGAATCAGTTTATTCGTCAAGTTTGGCAGGCCCATCCAGACGTCTTTAACTTTCACGATAGTGAGTACGGTAATTATATGTCAACGCATATCTATAATTGGAAAGACGTCGATCAGTGGATAGTTTTGAGATAATATCGATGGCGTCAAATCGTTGCAGATACCTTTAACAACAAGGCGATTTACTCTTGTAGCCTGGATATCAAGTCATAGCCTGAACATAGATTAAACTACTGTTCAGTGCTGGAAAAGCTTTCGACCTAAAAGAGTTAGAAGCATCTTATGCTGGTCTCTACCAAACAACTTTGAACGTATTTCCCTGCCAGCATAGCTTTCCAAAAAAGAGACAAGGTAGAAGGAAAATTCTGCCTTGAGTAGAAGCGAGCCGTTTGCACACCTCAATCACTGTATTTATTAGTGGGTATGTTCAATACTTCTCAAGATCAACAGGATTCTCAGTCCAAGCGGCACATTGCCTTGATTTCGGTTCATGGCGATCCGGCAATTGAAATCGGCAAAGAAGAAGCAGGTGGACAAAACGTTTATGTCCGGCATGTCGGTGAGGCTTTAGCTGAGCAAGGCTGGCAAGTGGATATGTTCACTCGGCGAGTAAGTCCTGAGCAGCAGGATATTATTGAGCATTCAGCCCGTTGCCGTACCATCCGGCTCACTGCAGGTCGCCCTGAGTTTATCTCACGAGACGAGATCTTTGAACATCTACCGGAGTTTGTGCAGCAGTTTCTGGCCTTTCAGCAACAGCAAGCCCGCCCTACTCTCTAGTGCACACCAATTACTGGCTTTCTAGCTGGGTGGAATGGAGTTAAAGAAGCATCAGCCTATGGTGCAGGTGCATACCATTCTCTGGGAGCCGTCAAGTACCGCAGTGTTTCTCAAGTGCCGATGATTGCGGGAACGCGCCTGCCGTTGAGAAAGCTTGTTTGGAGACGGCGGAGCGAATTGTTGCCACCAGTCCTCAAGAAGAGGCGCATAGAGATCGCTGGTCTCCGATAAGGGGAATATAGAGGTGATTCCCTGTGGCACTGATGTGGAGCGGTTTGGTTCAATTCCCCGCCAGTCAGCCCGGCAGAAGTTGGGGATGGCCCCAGAGACGAAAATGATTCTCTATGTCGGTCGCTTTGATCCCCGTAAGGGAATTGAAACCCTGGTGCGAGCCGTGGGTGAATCTAGCTTACGATCGACAGCAGATCTGCGGTTAGTTATTGGGGGTGGCAGTCGTCCAGGAAAAAGTGATGGGATTGAGCGCGATCGCATTGAAGGCATCGTGGCAGAACTGGGTCTTAGGGATTTAACGGTATTCCCTGGGCGTTTGGATGATGCTGATTTGCCGGTTTACTACGCTGCAGCCGATGTCTGTGTCGTTCCCAGCCATTACGAACCATTTGGCCTGGTGGCAATCGAGGCGATGGCGAGCGGTACCCCAGTGGTTGCCAGTGACGTCGGCGGCTTGCAGTTTACCGTTGTCCCTGAAGAGACGGGCTTGCCAGCTCCCCCCAAGGATGCAGCGGCCTTTGCCGCCGCAATTGACCGAATTTTGGCCAATCCCGACTGGCAACAGCAGTTGAGTGAAGCTGCGCGCAAGCGGATGGTAGAGAAGTTTAGCTGGCGTGGGGTAGCCTCGCAGCTGAGCGATCTTTATAACCGGCTGTTAGCGCAACAGCCGACCGTTGCCCCAGAAAAGTTAAGGGTCTAACTTAGATGCCGTGGCTTTTGCCGACAACCCAGTGTCGCCGGAAAAAGCGAGCCAGGTCCGACTCTTCCAAAGAGAGATAAATTGGGCGACCGTGGGGGCAGGTGCGGGGATGGCGGGTTTGCTGCCACTGGTCTAGTAAGGTTTGCATCTGTTCTAAGTTGAGGGATGTGCCGTTACGAATAGCACTGCGACAGGCTGTTGCGACTTGAGCGGCCTGTAACCCTCCTAAGCTCAATTCCTGCAGAGCTTCACGGCAGTCTGATCTTGGGGCTAGTAGTTGGGGTGCCTTGCGAGCAGCCCAAAGGTCGTGACCAAAGGGGGTCTACTGGGATTCCTAAATGCTGTAGTTGTTCCAGCTGAGCTGGAGAAAGATGACTTAGGACAACGGGTGGTTCTAGGTCCACAAGCTGCCAGTTACGACACAGTTGTTCATACAGCACTCGCACGTGGGCACTGGGCTGCCCGAACAGCCATAGTCCAGTAGGATGCTCCCCCAAAATATAGCTTTGGTGGATTAGCGCGACTGCCCCCAGCGGGGTAAGACTCGATCCATTGCCATAAACGCTGGCTTCAAGTGAGCGGTTGAGATTGTAGAACCCCTTTGCCTCCGCTGCTTTTAGCAATTTTGTCACTCGCTGCGTTTGGCTGGCCTCTGAGGAATGGCATAAATCTAGTTGTAGCGATCGCCCGATTGCCTGGGCCACCTGCTCGCGCCAGTAATTGAGATGACGCAAATACACTTCAGTTTTTGCAGGATGGCGATTCCAGTCTACTTGTTCCGGGGAAATCTGCAGGTGCACAAAACAAACCGGATGGCGGTTGCGGGGGAGCGTCTGCCGGAACGCCTCAAAAATCGTGTGCTCGAGTTCTGGAGATCGCGGTCCCACCTGAACCTGACGGCCGTTCACAGCAACCCGCACCCAGTCGGGGCGATGACGATGGCACCGATCTGGTAAACCCAGGACCACCTCTAGCTGATTAGGTACTTCACCCTGAGAAGGCTGAGCTAGCAGAGTTGTCCCCGCATCAGCACTGATCCCCCCTGCGGCGATGGGATTGGGTACCTGAATCTTCAGCCCTTGTAAATCACTGGGGCGAACCGATGGCAATACTTGGGGCAAAATATCTCGGGCGCAGCTGCCGGGAGCAATGGCAAACCAGGGGCGATCGTTTTGCTGCACCTGCCAGGCAACGCTGGGGTGACATAGGGCACTCTGTTGAATTACGGCCTGAACCAGGCGCTGCTGAGCCGCAGTCGGTACCTGACGGCGCGAGGGCCAAGTCTTAAATAGCTCACTGACTGTAACAATCGTACCGGGGGCGATCGCGATTGTTTCTGGCTCTACTGGTTGGCCTTGGGCGCTATAAGCGACCCGCCAACCTTCCCGAGTCTGAGCCCGACGGCTACAAATTTCTAAAGTTGCTAGCTGAGCCAGACTATGCAGCGCTTCACCTCGAAATCCTAAACTAGTAACCTGATCGAGGTCTTGACTGCAGCGAATTTTACTGGTTGTATGGGGAGCGGCAGCCTGCTGTAGATCGCTTAAACTCATCCCGCTGCCATTATCTGCCACGCGGACTCGCCATTGTTGAGGCCACAGCGAAATAGCGATCCGCCTTGCCCCAGCGTCCAAAGCATTATCGATTAGTTCCCGCACCACAGCAGCTAATGAGTCAATCACCTCCCCAGCAGCAATGCGATCAATGGCATCAATCGGTAAGGGTTGAATCCCAAACATGAAGCTTAATTCCCCCGGCAAGCCCGCTACCGAGAACATTGGAAATTGAGTGAGCAGAGGCCAAGCTGTAAATTGTCAGTGCTAAGGCGTTGGGCACCTATCTGTTTTACAAGCTGGATAGGTTGACTGGTAGGTCTGTGAACGCTTGCCAAACCAGGCATAACGATTATCTCGCACTTGCTCATAGATCTGGTCTCCTAGCCACTTGGGTCCTGGGAGGCCCCGGTAGAGGTTAACAAACACTTCTCCCATGGGCAGTAGGCGGCCAATTTCCTCAGCCGCGCCACTGCCCTGCCACCGTTGCTCCGGTAGAGTATCGTTGATTAAAATCATGCCTTGTTCGCAATCTTGGGCAGTAATGCCGTAGTCCTGAATTTTCTGGTCCTGCATTGGGATGTAGTGGAAGCGATCGCCTTGATCGAAGCGCTCTAAGACTTGTACCAGGGTAGTACACAAGTTACAGTTGCCATCGTAAATAACGGTGTAAGTCATAAAATAGCCCCTCTTAAGGGTATAAGTTTAGTCTAAATAGCATGCTATTTAGAGCCTCTGGATAATCTCATCTACAGCTCCTGGCTGTACGTGGTCATACCAAGATTCCCCAGGCAGTACCAAGGCCATCGGCCCGGAACCGCAGTGTCCCAAACAGCCACAGCCAACTATAGCAATATCTTCAGGGGCCAGTTCTTTGAAGATTTGCAGAACCTTAGCAGCCCCCGCTTTCCGGCAGGTACGATTTTGACAGATCAATATCTGTGTTTCTGAATAGGTTTGTTCTAACGACATAACAGGTTTCAGCCTAGAGCAGCACCTACCAGCTACATTTTTAGCTGCTTTCTGACTGCGATCTTAGTCGAGGGTATAGTTCTATCTCATGATAGACGTGTAGGTTTCTTAATCACGGTAACTTTGCTTCCTGATGTTGATTTAAGGGGATGCCATTGAGTCGGAAGCAAGCTATGCACTTATCTCTAAAGGCAGTGATTCTTAGTGCTGTGCTGTGGTTCCCTGTACAAGCCCAGTCTAGCGTTCAAGTCAGCGCACTCGTTGAGGCGCTGCGACAGGCAGCGCCGCAGACCGGCACCAAAAACGATGGACTCTATAGTGACTGGCAGATTTTGCCCGCTAATATCCCCCGCTGGTCCAAGGGCTGTACTGGCCAGGAACTTTCCATTGCTCAATTTGAGGCCAGCCCGGTGACGGCACGCGCGATTATTGAGTGTGTCATGCGTGATGTAGTCCGAGATGAGTATCGTGCTAGCGGTAAAAACGAGTCTATTGCTATCCGTCGAGCTGCTGCCTGGTGGATGACGGGCGACCCCCAACGGTACAACAGTGGGCAAACTGCTCCCTATACACAAAAAGTCCTCAGCTTCTACCAGCGGCAGTTAGGATCTCGTCAGCCTTTACAAGTAGAACCTCAGCAATCTAACTATGATCGTCATATGCAGATTGGCTACAGCGCCAACAAAAAAAGGGACTATCAAACCGCTTTGATTAGTTTTAGAAGAGCTTTAGCTGAGCGCCCTGGTGATACCTATGCTACCCAGGCGATTCGAAATGTCACCAGCCGGCTTCAGCATCGCCAGGCTACATCAGCAATGCCTACACAACCGTCGGCTAACCAAGGCGTTCCCGCTCAATCAGCCTCTGTTCAAGCTGGCACAATTACCCAGGTGCAAGCGGTTGATCTCATCAACAAATGGCTGCAGGCCAAGCAACAAATTTTTGCATCTCCTTTTGATCGCCAACTAGTGGGTCAACTGACCACAGGAGAACTCTCCAAAAATTTAGTTCAACCGAGCGGAGTAATGGCTTGGCTGAAGAATAATCAGGCTTACTATCGGTTTGGTGTCCAAAAAGTTGAGTCTGTAGAGCGGTTTGTTGCGAATGGCAACAAGGCAACTGTTGAGGTAAAAGTCACTGAGGACCGCACGCTCTATCGCAATGGCAAGGTAGATGCTAGTCAGACTGACTTTGAAACACGCTTAATCCGTTATACCCTGCAGTCTGTCGATGGCAGCTGGAAGATCGCGGACTATAAAACTACTGACGGCTCGGTGCTTGAGCGAGCTGTAGTACAGTAAACGGTCCATTTGGAAAACTAGGAGTGCTAAAGCTCACTTGTTAGCCTTAGTTATTACAAAAGTTTTGCTTTTTGTAAAGTTTACTGTTAGGTTAGCAATATAAAAATAAGTACTAACTCTCATAACCCTATCTGGAAGTCGCACAATTATCTCTGCCGCAAATTTCAGGCATAGAGTTGATGGGGCGTCCTGTTACCTCAGTGAGCATAGTCTTGTAAAGTAGGTGCCTCAACCCTAGACAGGCCGAATGTGCTGAGATAGGCATCAGTAGCTTTCAAGCAAGTTAAGTTGCTTATAATGAGCTATTTCTGCCAAACGGCACTCCTCTCTCTTTACTCAGGGAGGGCACTGCTAGATGATTACTTGGAACTTTAGCAAGCTTTGATGAATATTCTTCCTGAACCGTCACCTCTCAAGCCCCAATCAAGCGTTCAGCATTTAAAGACGCGACTGGATTGGGGAGAACCTGCTTTGACGATTCTTGATATCCGCGATCGCAGGGCATTTCGTGCTAGGCACATTCTGGGCGCGCTCTCTATGCCGCTAGACGAGCTAGTGAGCCAAGCCTTAGATAGTCTTGAGTCAACTCGGGACATTTACCTTTATGGTGAGACGGATGAGCAGTCGGCTGTCGCTGCAGCTCGATTAAGGACAGCAGGTTTTCATAATGTTGCTGAGTTAAAAGGTGGGCTGGCAGCCTGGCAAGCGTTTAAGTATCCCGTCGAGGGCCATTCTACAACTTCTTAGGGTTGCGGCTAATCTGGCTTAGCTTGTTTGATAGCTCCTTGCAGCCCATTCAGCAACCGATGTTCTTCCTCATTCAACCCAATAGATAGGCGCTTCAGGTTAAGATAGCTTAGAACCTGGCTACTCCAGTACAGTAACTCTTCCTGTAACATAAGTTTCTTCAAAAAAAACCGAGGACAGCATTTCTATAGCTCCCCCGGTACTGATATTTAGGACTACAAAAGTCCCCTCGTTAGTTCCTGGGAAACGTTACAGAACTAATGTGGGTTTGGTCAAGGAGAGAACTAATTATTCCTCTACTCAGGCTAGGGATGTTGGCTGTACGGACCGCACTGCGAAGGCAGTAGCCTACGAAGCATCAGCCATTGCTTGCGAATAAAACTCCTGGAGACTTGGAATAGTAACTGTAAAAGCTGAGAAGGCTATCAATTCGGGAAGTGCTACAGTCATTCTGACGAGGATAGACGAGGATAGTTGTCTTCTGCTGTCAGTCAGTTTCGGCCTGATGTTTTAGCAAGCCGCTTTCATTTGGTGCCGTCTGTGCTACGGGTAAATAACCTAAACAATGTCTCCTGTATTTTTTCAAGTACTGTTCCTGCTTCTCTTGATCGTTGCGAACGGGGTGTTCGCCATGTCGGAAATTGCCATCATCTCAGCGCGGAAGGTACGGCTGCAACAGTGGGCGAACGAGGGAAATGCAAGGGCACGCGCCGCTCTAGAACTGGCTAATGCTCCCAATCACTTGCTATCAACGGTTCAAGTGGGTATCACCCTTGTCGGCATCTTCGCAGGTGCTTTCGGTGGCGCAACCCTGGCAGAGCCGCTGGCGGGGCTGCTACGCCAGGCTCCTTTCCTGGCACCCTATAGTCAAGCGCTGAGCCTGGGAATCGTGGTGGTCAGCATTACCTATCTTTCGCTGATTATTGGGGAACTTGTGCCCAAACGGGTAGCGCTGAACAGCCCGGAGCGAATTGCCGCAACCGTAGCGGCTCCTATGCGGGCCTTATCTGCGATCGCGGCTCCGGTTGTTTATCTGTTGAGTGCCTCAACCGAGGCAGTACTCCGGATGATGGGGATTAGGCCTTCTCAGAGCCGCAGATTACCGAAGAGGAGATCAAAGTCTTAATTGAGCAAGGGACTGAGGCAGGAACCTTTGAGGTAGCGGAACAAGATATTGCAGCGGGTGTTTCGCTTGGGCGATCGCCGAGTCAATGGGTTAATGACCCTCGGCTAGAGATAACCTGGCTGGATCTGGCAGAATCACCGGCAGAAAATCAGCACCGGATGGCGATGAGTGCCCACTCTCGTTTCCCGGTTTGCCAAGGTGGTCTGGATAATGTGGTGGGGATAGTGCAGGTCAAAGATTTGTTGGCGCGTAGCCTTGCCGGTGAGCTGATTGAACTGACGGCGTCTTTACAAACACCTTTGTTTGTTCCGGAAAGTATGCTGGCCCTGAAAGTCCTGGAGTTATTCAAACAATCCGGCACCCACACCGCCTTAGTGGTTGATGAGTACGGGGTGGTCCAAGGGTTGGTCACTCTCAATGATATTCTCGAAGCAATCGTCGGGGATATGCCCTCCATTGAAGAGCTCGCGCAGCCACAAGTAGTGCAGCGTGAGGATGGGTCCTGGCTGTTAGACGGGATGCTGCCGGTCGATGAGTTCTTCCGGCTGTTTGAAATTGAAGATCTGGCTGAGGAGCAAAGCGGTTATCAAACTCTAGGTGGCTTTGTCATCACCCATCTAGAACGAATTCCTCAGCGGCTGATCACTTCGAATGGCACAGGCTGCGGTTTGAAGTGATGGATATGGATGGCAACCGCGTTGATAAAGTGTTAGTTATGCCGACGTCAGTGGATTCTCAAGTTGAGGAATTATGATTAGAGGCTGTAGGACTTATTTGCGTGAGGCCCACTCTACCCATGTCTTCAACTCCGATAAACTCAGCGGCAGCTTGGCATACCCTAGACGTTGAGAAAGCTTTAGAAGTACTCAAGAGCGATCGCCAAGCGGGTTTGACTACTCAGGAAGCCGCGAAACGTTTAGAGCAGTACGGTCCGAACGAGCTGGAAGAAGCTCCGGGCCGCAGCACGCTAGCGATTATCTGGGACCAGTTTAAGAACATCATGTTGCTGATGCTGATTCTGGTCGCCATCGTTTCGGCAGCTTTAGATCTGCGAGCAGGTCAGTTCCCCAAAGATGCGATCGCTATTTCGGCCATTGTGATTCTCAACGGCATCTTGGGCTATGTTCAGGAGAGCCGTGCCGAGAAAGCCTTAGCCGCTCTCAAACGCCTGGCCTCCGCTGGTAAGAGTCCTGCGGGACGGCAGGGTGGTGGAAGTTGCGGCAAAGGAAATTGTTCCAGGCGATATCATGCTGTTGGAAGCGGGTTCTCAGGTGGCAGCCGATGGTCGCGTAGTAGAAGAAGCAAACCTGCAAGCCCGCGAGTCTGCTCTAACTGGGGAAGCGGAGGGTGTAGAGAAGGAAGCTAAGGGCCAACTGCCGGAGAACGCCCCCTTGGGAGAACGCATTAACCTCGTTTTTCAGGGAACTGAAGTGGTTCAGGCCGAGCTACCGTACTCGTGACTGGCACGGGCATGAAAACTGAACTGGGCCGAATTGCCACTCTGCTGCAGTCTGTGGAGACAGAGCCCACCCTGCTGCAGCAGCGAATGGACCAATTAGGTAATGTTCTAGTTACCGGTGCCCTGGTCCTCGTCTTTATAGTGGTTACTGCTGGTACAATTCGCCTTGGCTTCGGTGCCTTCGAAGAGCTGTTGGAAGTTGCCCTGAGTATGGCAGTAGCGGTGGTGCCGGAAGGCTTGCCCGCAGTGATTACTGTGACCCTGGCTCTGGGAACCCAGCGGATGGTCCGCCGCCATGCCTTGATCCGGAAGCTGCCGGCGGTAGAAATTGGGCTCTGTGACCACTATCTGTTCCGATAAAACCGGGACGCTGACCCAAAATAAAATGGTCGTCCAGGCAGTCTTTACCGAGCAGCAAGTATTTGAAGTCACGGGGGAGGGCTACGACCCGGTGGGTGAGTTTCGCCTTAATCAGCAAGCCATCCCAGCGGAGCGGCAGCCGGAACTACAGGCACTGCTTTTGGCCTGTGTTCTCTGTAATGATGCTTTTTTACAGCAAGAAGACGGGCGCTGGGCAATTGTTGGCGATCCAACGGAGGGGGCTCTGCTGTCCCTGGCGGCCAAAGCAGGCTTTAACAAGGACCAGTACTCGAACCGGCTGCCGCGAGTTGCTGAGTTTCCCTTTTCTTCAGAGCGGAAGCGGATGAGTGTGATTTGCCAGACCGACAGCGACTCACTAGGGGCAGCACCAAAGGCTGCAGCAAATTATTCCATGTTTACGAAAGGCTCTCCGGAACTGACGCTAGAGCGCTGCGCCCAAGTCCAAGTCGGCGATCGCGTTGAGCCGTTGACGGATGCCCAGCGGCAGCACATTCTGACGCAGAACAACGAGCTGGCAAGCCGGGGCCTGCGCGTTTTGGGGTTTGCTTACCGGCCCCTGGCCAGCTTGCCCCCGGAGAACTCCGCTGATACCACAGAACAAGATTTGATCTGGTTGGGCCTGGTGGGAATGTTAGATGCTCCCCGCTCTGAGGTGCGCGATGCAGTCGTCCTCTGCCGCCAGGCAGGAATTCGGCCTGTGATGATCACCGGTGACCACCAGTTAACTGCCCAAGCTGTGGCCTATGACTTGGGCATTGCTAAACGGGGTGATCGAGCGCTGACCGGACAGGATTTAGAAAAAATGACCCCGGCTGACTTAGAGCAGCAAGTGAAACAGGTCAGTATTTATGCCCGCGTTTCACCGGAACACAAGCTGCGGATTGTCCAGGCGCTCCAGCACCAAGGGGAATTTACCGCCATGACCGGGGACGGTGTCAATGACGCTCCTGCCCTGAAGCAGGCCGATATTGGCATTGCGATGGGAATCACTGGTACGGACGTCAGTAAGGAGGCCAGTGACATGGTGTTGCTAGATGATAACTTTGCCACGATTGTCGCTGCCACAGAGGAGGGCCGGGTCGTCTACACCAACATTCGCCGGTTTGTGAAGTATATCCTCGGTAGTAATATTGGCGAAGTCTTGACGATCGCCGCCGCTCCGATACTTGGTTTAGGCGGTGTGCCCCTTTCTCCACTACAAATTTTGTGGATGAACCTAGTGACTGACGGTTTGCCAGCCCTCGCCTTGGCCGTTGAACCGCCGGAACCAGACGTGATGCGTCAACCTCCCATTAGCCCCCGGGAAAACATTTTTGCGCGGGGACTGGGTTGGTACATGATCCGCATCGGAATTGTCTTTGCAATTTTGTCTATTGTATTGATGGTTTGGGCCTACGATTACACCCAATCGGGCGGCGGCGATCCGGGTCTGAATCCTGAGCGGTGGAAGACCATGGTGTTTACGACCTTGTGTCTGGCTCAAATGGGGCATGCCCTGGCGGTTCGTTCGGATACTCGTTTGACCTTTGAACTCAATCCTTTTTCTAATCCCTACGTTCTCGCAGCGGTGTCGCTAACTACAGTGCTGCAATTAATGCTGGTTTATGTAGAGCCTCTGAGGAATTTCTTTGGCACCTATCTACTAAGCCCGACAGAGCTAGCAATCTGCTTTGGTTTTAGTGCCCTCATGTTTGTCTGGATTGAAGCTGAGAAGTTGTTCATTCGCTGGTGGTTCAAAGCCCGTCAATAGAAATTTTGGATTTTGAACAGCAACCTAAAATCCAAAGTCTAAGGTCTAAAATGCTCTCGCTGTGTACCTGAAAACACTACACCTGCGCCAATTTCGTAACTACCCAGACCAGCAGGTTGACTTCTTAGCCCCGAAAACGATTCTGCTGGGTGATAATGCCCAGGGCAAGTCAAATCTTCTCGAAGCCGTGGAGTTGCTCTCAACGCTGCGATCGCACCGTACGAGCCGCGATCATGACTTAATCCAGGATGACCAGCTCATTGCTCAAATTACAGCAGTTCTCGAACGTGACAGTGGCCCTGTAGATCTGGCGTTGACCTTACGGAGTAATGGCCGCCGCACCGTTGCCCTCAACAGTGAAGCGGTACGCCGTCACCTAGATTTTTTAGGCTACTTAAACGCCGTCCAGTTCTCCAGCCTGGACCTGGATCTGGTGCGAGGTGGGCCAGCAGAGCGACGTCACTGGCTAGATGCGGTACTCGTGCAGCTAGAGCCTGTCTATGCCTCCATTTTGCAGCAGTACAACCAGGTCCTCCGGCAGCGAAATGCTTTTTTGAAGCTACAGGCCGAATCGAGTGGTTCAGACCCCGACCAGCTAGTGCTGTGGAATGCTCAACTAGCGGATGCAGGCTCCCGCGTTACCCGGCGGCGTTGTAAGCTACTAGAGCGGTTAGCGCCTCTAGCCCGGACCTGGCATCAATCTATCAGCGGCAGCCAAGAAATTCTGGAGGTTCACTATGCTCCCAACGTCAACCTGGGCCCGAATCATCCAATGGCAGTGGTTGAAACCTTCCTGGCCCAGCTTCAGCAAAAGGCAGTAGCAGAACAATATCAGGGCACTACCCTCGTGGGTCCCCACCGCGACGAAGTTAACTTCACAATCAACCAAACCCCTGCCCGACAGTATGGCTCTCAAGGTCAACAACGTACCCTGGTCCTGGCATTGAAGCTGGCTGAACTGAAGCTGATTGAGGAAGTGGTGGGAGAAGCGCCCCTACTGTTATTAGATGACGTTTTGGCAGAGCTAGATCTGAACCGCCAGAACCAACTGTTAGAAACCATTCAAGACCGATTCCAGACCTTGATTACCACGACGCACTTGGGCGCTTTTGATGCTCAGTGGCTAACCTCTGCTCAGATTTTATCAGTTGAGGCAGGGAAAATTACCCAAGTTTAGTGAAACACTGTCTCTAAACTCAAACCAATCGCTACCCATGCTAGGGAGTATGGCAACCCCGAGCCAAGAGCTAGGAAGTGAAAAGTTTTTAAGAATCACTGGCGTTTTCTACCATATGGTTTACAGTATTTTGCGAGAATTCCTCCATTGGAGTACAGTAACTACTGGCAAGTGGATTTGTCAAAGCTACTATGGCGGTTTACTAGGGTGAGCGAGATCAATGAGAAGCTGGGGTTTAGGTTTAGCGTTACTGAGTTCTGTTGCTGTGTTTCCTGCCCAGGCGAATGAGCCACTGCAAGTTGTTTACCCACCTGCCCAGCACGAAACCACCGCTGAACAAATTTTTTTTAATTGGCACAGCTCCCCCTGAAGGAGAGGTTGCAGTGAATGGCCAAGTCATTCGTCGCAGTTCAGCAGGGCACTTTGCACCGAGTCTGCCGCTAAAGGTGGGGCTAAACACCTTTACCCTGAGGTATCAAGGTCAGGTGGTTACTGTTCAGGTGACACGCACCCCGACCACGCTCCTCCCCCGACCGGGTTGGCTTTTGCTAAAGAGTCTCTGACTCCTGCTGTGAATATTGCTAGGTTGCCGGGAGAGCAAATCTGTTTTTGCTGCCGTTGCTCCCCCAATGCCAAAGTTTCTGTCCAGCTTGCTAAGCAAACCGTTTCCCTGGTTGCTCAAACCGGGGTGGAGTTACCACCTAACTCAGCAGTTTTAACCCAGACTAACGAGCCTGCCACTAGTAATGCCTCTCACTACCAAGGTTGTACTGTTGCCGTTAAGCTGGGTAAGCTGGGTAAGCCGCAGTTTCAGTGGGTCAAAAATCGTGCTACCGCAAAGCAGCAAGGACCGGGAAGTGTAGAAATTTTATCGCCCGCTTCCTTGTCGGTCGCGCAAGTGATCGTGAGAGCAGGGTGGCCCGTACCGGACCCAATAGCGATTACTCCTGCCTGACTCCTTTACCCAAGGGCACCCAAGCTACAGTAACCGGCACAGAAGGGGACTGGCTGCGGCTGGACTTCGGAGGCTGGATCAACCATAAGGAAGCACGGATTCTTGCGGGTTCGGTGCCGGCGCGTTCGCTGATTCGCAGTATTCGCTCTTGTCAGATTCCCGGCTGGACGGAGGTAGTGTTTCCCCTGCAGCTTCCTGTTCCCGTACAAGTCAAGCAGGCAGATGGCACCTTCACCTTAACGTTGCACAATACCACTGCCCAAACGGACACCATTTTCATTGATGACGATCCGTTAATTTCCCGCTTGGACTGGCAGCAGGTAGCGCCCAACCAGGTCCAGTACACCTTTAATCTTAAATCGAACCAGCAGTGGGGCTACAAGCTGAACTACCGGGGAACCAGTCTGGTTCTTGCTTTGCGCCATCCACCTGTTGTGAAACGCCAGGCTCCGTTAACTGGAATTAAGATCCTGCTCGATCCCGGGCATGGAGGCGAGGAGCTAGGGTCTAGAGGACCTACAGGTTACCCTGAAAAGGATGTCACTCTGCTTGTGAGTAAGCTACTGCGAGACGAACTGGTGCAGCGGGGAGCAACTGTTCTCATGACCCGCACCACGGACCGGGATGTCTCACTGGGCGATCGCGTTGCCATGATTGACCGGGTAGAACCCGATATTGCCCTCAGCATTCACTACAACGCCCTACCCGACAATGGGGACGCCATCAATACCCAGGGTATTGGAACCTTTTGGTATCACGCCCAAAGCCACGACCTGGCCATTTTTCTGCACAACTACCTGACCAAAGCGCTGAATCGTCCTTCCTACGGCGTCTATTGGAACAACCTAGCCCTCACCCGGCCAGCGGTCGCCCCGGCAGTGCTGCTGGAGCTTGGCTTTATGATCAACCCCCAGGAATTTGAGTGGATTGTCAATCCTCAAGAACAGAAAAAACTAGCCGCAGCCCTGGCAGCCGGGGTGGTTCAGTGGTTGGGACAGTGATAGTCTTGAAACCTGCTGGTCTAAACCTTAAGAGTTCCTCCGAACTCAGGAGGCTCAACCTACGCCGTGCCACAGCAAGCGAGTAGTCAAGCCTTGGCAACCGTCCAGCCCTAGGCTTCCTGGGATGTAACCACTGTGGTCTACTGTAATTTATCTATTTGAGAACTGCTGTAGGACACAGTATTGTTGTAATCCTGTGGCAGTAGGGAAAATACCTTACGAACCAGAGCTTTCACCCCGGAATCAGTTTCTTCTACCTCTTTTTTAGCCTCGGTAACTGCCATTTCCCAAGCCGGAGCAAAGACAGGCGATTGCAGGGTGAGAATTCTGATAGCTTTATCCCAAGTCGCCAGCATCTTTAGCTCGGCTCTCCCGGGTTTGTTGGACAATGTTGCTACAGTAATCCGCAAGTTTTCGTTCTCTTTCTTCAGCTTTTCTACCTCTTTGTCCTTTTCCTCATAGCCCTTGGCATGAATACTCATGTGGGTCTGAAGATGCGTTTTCAGTTCGGCAATTTCCTTCTGCATCAAAAAGCGTGATCTGATATTGCTACCCCACAGAAAAAGAGCTATGAGAAGACCAATTGCCAACCCTGCGCCAAAAATGCTTAACTCAAGCTCTGTTAATTCCACAAGACACCTGCCTATACGTGTTTAATTGCATACAGTTCGCAGCTAGCAGATATTTTTATTCTTTCCCCAACACAGGCGGGGCGAACATCTTCTTTAAAACCTCTATACAGAGGTCTGGTGAATTACCGGTTTCCAGTTAACGCGATCGCACAAATTGTTTGAGATAACCAAGCTATAAATATTACCATGTTCAACTCGTTCCCAAAACTTTTAGTTGCGATCGCGAATGCCAACCTTGGCACTGTGGCAGTTATGACAAGTAAAGCCCAAGCATTTAGCGTTGCTTATGACCTGACAGTGAACGTAACTAAAGGAGCATTAGCAGGCCATCTTTAACTACGATAATTCGTCTTTGGAAGGCACTGAGATTATGGAATTGGGAATTGTTCAGGAATTAACCTGAACTACTTTGGCCATAGCTATAGCGAGGCTGACGATCGTCACTGTCCCGCATCCTCGAAGCTAGTTTTGAAAGTGGCGAGGTCAAAAATTTATTTCTGTCCCTTAGGAAGCGCCTGGGTTTGGGTCTGTATCCCTTCTAGAGCTAACTGAGAAACGATGGGAATTGAGCTGACGACAAAGAACTTCGACCGAATAATCGCCAGGATCATTTTCAACGGGTGAGGATCGCAGAACTGAATTACGCACCCGCTAGGGTAGTCTCAGCCGGTGCACCTTCACCCGTTGCCGAAACCACCGCGACGATCTGAAACAGGGTCTGTTTTGAAACCAAACGCTTGTGTATACATCGCAGAACTCAATAGCTAATTACGCACCCGCAAGCAGGTGTCTGAGTATCCTCAGCGGAACACTCAACTAGGGAATGGTGCATACCTTCACCTTAAACAATTTGAGTAAAAATGTCGTGAATTTAACAAAAGAAAATTGCCAAATGTATTCTTCTTAGCAGAAATTTTAGATTTACCAGAAAATTTGCAATCTTAGTCAGGATTCTGAAACCAGACAATTCTCAATTGCGGCAGTTGCTTTTTCTGGCAGTTGCCCTAGCTAAGTCATCAGGAGCAAGCTGGCAGTAAGGTTTTCGTAGCTTAGACGACACTTCTCAGGAAGCGCCTGACCGAATGTAGGTTTGTTGAGGCGTCCCACCTGAAATAAGCTTATGGCCCCTGTAACTGCCTGTGATGCGGCGATCGCGGAAAACCTCAAGCAGTTTCTATTGCGTTAGCGTTGAGTGTTCCGGCTAATCTACCTGGAAAAGAAGAGATTATCGCCAATGTGTTTGGGGCGGTTCTGTTCACCCTACTAGTCCAGGGATTGACCACCAAATCACTACTAGAGAAATTGGGGCTGCTCGATCATCAAACGCTGCTGCAGACCTATACAGAAGCCACGGCGAGGCGAGAGGCGCTCCAGCGAGTTCTGCAGCACTTAGAGGTCAATAGCGATCCAGGGACAGCAGGGGACTATAGCGATCTAGCAGTCTTGGTGCAAGCCGAGTTGAATCGTCTGGAAGCCGAAATTGACCAGCTACAACAGCATCCTCAGCTTCAGGCAGTTTCTCGGCAGCAGCTCCACGAGGAGTTGTTGGCAATTGAAGCGGGTACCTATGCGGAGTTATTGCGAGATGGGCGTTTAGACCATCAACTCTCACCGCTACTCCAGGATGTGTTCAAACCGGAGGAGCAACGAAGTGCCAAGGGCTAGCGGAACGACTAAGGTTGACTTGAGACCGGGACCTGGGGAGAAAGGGCTTTTGAAAGACTCGGTTGAAGTAGGTACGCTGAGTCATCTTGGGTTGCAATCGGTACTAGTTGAACCGCGCAGGCTTTCAACTCCGGCTGGAGGGAATCTGGACAGCGTTCCGGATGCGTCATGGCATTTGCTTCCGCTTGATCGGCCCAGAGAGCCCCCCAGTGCATTGGGATAAAAACGGTACCAGGAGTGATTGCCTTCGTAATAGTGACTGGAAAACGGGCTTTGCCCCGGCGCGATCGCACCTCCACCCAGCTTTCCCTATGGATACCCAAGGTTTTGGCATCACGCGGATGAATCTCCAGGAAGGGCTGAGGGTGCATCTTTTGGATTTTCTCAATCCGGCCTGTGCGAGTTTGGGTATGCCAATGTCCATAGAGCCGCCCTGTAGTTAGGACAAAAGGATACTGGTCATTGGGAGGTTCTGCTAGCCCCCGGGAGTGATAGGCGGCAAACCGAGCGCGTCCATCGGGGGTATGAAAGCGCAAATTTGTATAAAGTCGAGCGGGCTCACCGGGATTGAATTTGCCCGAATCGCGACAGGGCCACTGGATCGGGCCTTCTTTAAGCAGTCGCTCATGGCTGATACCGGTCATATCACAATGGCGATTGCGGGTAAGCTGGACAAATTCGGCAAAGACTTCTGCTGAGTCTTTGAAGGCAAACTGTTTGCCAAAACCCAGGCGTCGGGCCACTTCGGCAAAGATAGCCCAGTCATCCCGTGCCTCACCGTAGGGGGGATGGAAAGCTGGGCAGAGCGTTACTACCCGCTCTGAATTGGTCATGGTGCCCGTTTTCTCGCTCCACTGGGTTGCTGGCAGGAGTACGTGGGCGTAGGCAGCGGTTTCTGTGGGATAGTAGGCTTCCTGGTAAACAGTGAACGGCGATCGCGCCAAGGCTGCTTTCGCCCGCTCTAGATCTGGCATGCTGACAGCGGGATTGGTGGCAACAATCCATAAGAATTCTATTGCCCCCTCCTCAAGCCCTTGAATGATATTCCAGGCATCGCGACCAGGGTGGGGGGAAATTTGGCCGGGTTTCAGTCTCCAAAACTGCTCGACTTCTGCCCGGTCTTGGGAATTTTTCACGGAACGATAACCGGGTAGCAGGTGAGAGAGACCACCGCTTTCCCGCCCACCCACGGCATTAGGTTGGCCCGTTAGAGAAAAAGGACCGGCTCCCGGCTTACCGATTTGGCCTGTCATCAGATGCAGGTTGATCAGGGTCCGCACCTTAGCTGTACCTTCGCTGGACTGGTTCAGGCCCATCGTCCACAGGGATAGCACCCGGTTGGATTTAGCCCAGTAGCGAGCAGCAGTCTCTAAATCCTGTGCGGAAATACCACACCGCTGGGCGGCAACCTCCGGTGGGTAATGTGAAACAACCTCTGCAAAAGCCGGAAAATTACTGGTTGATTCATCCACAAATATCGTATCTAGCTCACCCCAGCGCAGCAGCAGATGGGCAATGCCATTCATTAAATCAATATCGGTTCCCGGTCGAATCGCTAAATGTAAATCCGCTGCCTCGGCCGTTGGGGTACGGCGCGGATCGACCACAACCATTTTCACGTGGTGATGTTTTTTGTGGTGTTTTCGCAGGCGGTTGAAGATAATTGGATGGCACTCAGCAGCATTAGTGCCGATTAAGAAAGCGCAGTCTGTAAGTTCTAGGTCGTCGTAGCAGCAGGGCGGGCCGTCGGAGCCTAGACTTTGAGTGTAGCCTGCGACAGCAGAAGACATACACAAGCGGGAATTGGAATCGAAATTATTCGTGCCTAGACAGCCTTTGAGCAGCTTCTGAGCGACATAGTAGTCCTCGGTCACCGATTGGCCGGAACCATACATGCACAAGGCGTCGGGCCCCTGAGTATGGAGCACTGTGCGGATGCGCCCAACCACGCGCTCCAACGCCTGCTCCCAACTGACGCGTTGAAAAGGCTGATCTAGTGAATCCCGCATCAGGGGATACAGCAGTCGGTCTTTGGCGATGGACTCTGTAACGGTGGCACCTTTAACGCAAACCTTACCCTGACTTGAAGGATGATCGCGATCGCCCTGGACTTTCCAGATGGGATTTCCCTGGCTATCACGATTCGTTTTTTTATTGACTGCCGCGGGGGGTGAAACTTCTAAACCACAGCCAACGCCGCAGTAAGGACAGAGGGTTCGGGTTGAATCAGACATGGTCAACGATTGTCGTATTTGATCTTAAATACCTGGCTGGTCCAGTAGCTGAGATTTATTGATCTCGCTTGTATAGGGGAGTAGGCGTTGCTCCACTGGTTGCTGCTTCGGCTGCCTGATGGGAGTGTTCAGGTTCCTTAAGGTAGAAGGCATTCAGAAAGGCCACAATCAGACCAGTGATACCCAGTGTTGCAAAAAAAATTTTGTTCCCAGCCTCACCCTCAGGCACAAGGCTGTAGAGGGTTAAGTAACTCACCGCTCCCACCGTACCGTAGGCACCCACATTTCCAGCTATTTGACCGGTCACTCGTTCCTTTACCAAAGGGACGATGGCATAGGTTGCCCCCTCCGCTGCCATGACGCATAAACCAGTTGCCATCGTGATAAAGATTACCAAAGGAAGCCACCAACCCCCAGTAGTTGTGCTCATGATTAGAAAGCCAATTCCTAAACCAGCAACTACGGTGACTAGCGTCCACTTGCGACTGCCAACCATGTCAGAAATCAGACCACCCCCTGGACGACCAACCAGGTTCATAAAGGCAAAACTGCTAGCAATTCCCCCTGCTAGTGCTGCAGTTAAGCCAAAGGTTCGCTGAAAAAACGTGGGGAGCATTGAGACAACCGCTAGCTCTGCGCCAAAACAGACCACGTAAGCCAGCTCTAAAACCGCAACTTGGTTAAATCCATAGCGATCATGAGGGGGATAGCGCTTTTTGCCCTGCATCAAGTCCTGATTTGCGTGCCAGCACCCGTAGGCTTGGAAGGCGTATAGGCCGACTAGCAGCAGGCAAATGGTAATAAACTGACTTTGATTCAGGAAATTGACTTTTAGTAAGCGCCAAGCTAATACTCCCAAGACCCCAACTAAGGGAACGTTCATCAGCATGAGTAGCCAAAAGTCTTTCTGGGTTGTGACTTCGATGCCGCTAGCCCGTTCAGGCCGATGATAAACCTTGCCAGGAGGCGTATCTTGGACGCTAAAGAAATAAATCACACCGTAGACTGCAGAAATAATTCCAGTGAGGGCAATGGCGAGGCGCCAGTTCAAGGAACCAGCGGCCAAAAAGGCTAATGCAGCCGCAACAGTAGGTAGGGTAAAGGCTGCCGCCGCTGAGCCAAAGTTACCCCAGCCGCCATAAATCCCTTCAGCTAGGCCAATTTCTCTTTCACCAAACCACTCCGCTACCATCCGAATGCCAATCACGAAGCCGCATCCTACCACGCTCAATGCCAGACGGCTGAGCACCAACTGACTGAAGTTTTGGGCAAGGGCAAATGTAAAACATGGAATGGCAGCATAAATCAAGATTGCTGAATAGGTGATCCGGGGCCCTAGCTTGTCGAGCAGCATGCCAATAATAATCCGCGCTGGGACCGTAAGCGCTACATTGCAGAGAAGAATAGTCCTAACCTGCGCTTCGCTCAAACCAAGATCTGCCTTCACTGCTGTAGCAAAGGGCGCAAGGTTAAACCAAACCACGAAAGTGAGAAAGAAAGCAAACCAAGAGAGGTGTAGAATGCGGTAGCGACCGCTGAATGACCATATTCCAGCCACGGCAGGTTCTCCTTGAGAATGTGCGTAAGAACAGGCAGACTCAGGTCATCTTTGCTTCAAGGTCATTAAGATCTCTAGTAGTGTGAACCCTACTGCTAGGCACTGCCAGCCTCTAGGCTATGCCGCTGAGGGTATTAACTTGAGGTGACGAAACCGTTTCCTGAATCTAAACCCATAAAATTTTTAGATTCTTATCTTTACTGCAACCATAGTTTTTGTGAATCAACAGTTCTGGAGTTACGTTAGGCGGATTAGGGTTCAAGGGTCGTATAACCCACTACAAAAAATTTCAGATACAGTTCTGCAGATGTAATTTTAAGGAATGTGATTCAGGGTTCTAACTGCAAGCTTTCATTCAGCGGTGCACTAGCAATTTGTTGAAAGCTTTTGACCAAGCCTTCTTGAGGTAAGGGAGGATCGGCAACTTCATCTAGACGGCGCGATCGCTGGGTTTTAATCATGGATACTTGGCTGGTCATGATGAAACTGACGAAGCTGGCGATCGTAATCACGGGCAACATTGCCGTCCCCGAGAGCACGCTGAGAATAATGCTGGTACTGACAGGAGTTTTTGTCACTGCCACGTTCACCGCCGCCATCAAGCAAACCATTGCCACCGTTGGGTGAATTTGAGGCACAACAAGGGAGATTGCTAAGCCAATATTGGCGCCGATGAAGAAAAGAGGAAAGATAAATCCCCCTAAGAAACCGGAGTGCAGGGTAAAGCTGATGGCAAACATCTTCGCTACAGCAATCATTGCCAGGGCAAAGGCCCCCAAACTTGCTCCGGTTGCGATCACCGTATGAATTTGGGCTTCACTAAAAAAGAGCGTTTGAGGGAAGGTAAAAGCAATTAAACCGATTGACAGTCCACCGAGGGTTGCTAACAAAATCCGCTGGTGTTTCAGGGGCTCTAGCAGTTGGCCAATCGCCCGAAACAGCAAGATAAAAAGCACAGCGACAAGAGCACCGACAAACCCCAGCACTAGCCCTTCAAACAGGTGCATCGGTAATAAGTCAGGCACCGCCTCAAAGTGGTAGAAGCCACCAATCGTTATGCCCGTATTGATGCGGAAGACAGCGAAGGAGAGAATGGCGGAGATAATCGCTGGAGCAACTGCCTCATAGTATTCCAAACTCCGGCGGTGGGGAATTTCTAAAGCGAACAGGGCAGCCCCAATCGGGGCCCCAAAAAAGGCACCCAGAGCAGCGCTCATGCCGCAGAATGTCAAAACTCGCACGGAGGAATTCTTAAGCTTCAGCTTATCCCCCAGCCAACTGCCAAAGCTGCCGTTGACCTGTACCAGGGGAGCTTCTGGCCCGGCACTGCCGCCAGAAGAAATGGCAATCAGAGAGGTAATCACCATTGCTGGGGTTTGGCGAATATCAATTTTGCCTGGGTCGTGAACCCTATCGACCACCTGAGCCATCTCTCCAGGTAGTCCCATGAAATAGAGGGCTAGCCCGACACAAAAACCACCGATGGTGGTTGCAATCCAGACATAGTTGGTAGGTAGCCAGCTAGGAAAATAAGGTTCGAGAAACTCAGGCACCGTCTGCCAAATCCCATGCATCATCCCTTCAAGCACGAAATAATAGACAGTTGCGACCAGGCCCCCGATGATGCCAATCAGAACTGCACAGAGAACGAGCTGCACATAGGTAAGCTGGCCATCTCCATTGGAACTAGAATCAGCTGGATCACGAGGCTCAATCCCCTCCGCTTGAGTTTGAGTAGTCAATGCAGAACCTCCATGAACCAAAAAGGATAAAGATTGGCTTTCAGATCAAGCGTTTGGTATTCCTATGTCCAACTGGCTGGTAGCGCCCAAACACGAGCATTGGGTGATGCTCATTTACCACCCGCAGGCACAGAAGCTACTCGACGAAGGAAAAAGATTAGAACACCAGCTTGACTGCTTGTTGGTCAACCAATTTATCAGGCTCAACGAGGCGATGTGGTATGTCTAGTCACAAAAGCTGTCAATTAGTGAGGAGAATCCGCTTGGGTCTGAGAAATAGCTCAGACCACTCTACTCAGAAAAACTTTCTCCTGAGGTCGATCGCGATTCGAGGTCCAGCCCCCAGTGGGTTAAGTTACTCAGTATCGTCATGGGCAAAGCGGCGGAACAGATAATCCAAATCGTGATTTCTAATCCGGTAGAACTCGGGGTCTTCCAAGACTTGGTGCGCACGCGGGGCCGGGGGAAGGGAATATCAAGAATCTCCCCGATTTTGGCGGCGGGACCGTTGGTCATCATCACCAAGCGATCGCCTAAAAACAGCGCTTCGTCAATATCGTGAGTGATCATCAGCACGGTAACCTGGTGGTCGCGCCAAATTTTGAGCAATTCCTCCTGTAACTCTTCTTTCGTAATCGCGTCTAAGGCGCCAAACGGCTCATCCAAAATCAACACTTTCGGGCGTAAAGCGAGGGCGCGGGCAATGCACACCCGCTGTTTCATGCCCCCGGAAAGTTCTCCTGGCTTCTTATCGGCGGCTTCTGATAGACCAACCAGCTCTAAATGCTCTCGGACAATCTTTGTCTTTTCTGCCTTCGACTTCTCAGTGTAGACCGAGCTGACACCCAGGTAGATATTGTCAAAGGCACTCATCCAGGGCAGGAGAGAGTAGTTTTGAAAGACCACCATCCGGTCCGGTCCCGGTTGCGAGATCCGCTTTGTTTCTAAACGCACCTCGCCGTTGCTGGGCTTGCGGAATCCGGACACCATATCCAACAGCGTTGATTTGCCACAGCCAGAATGGCCAATCAAGCAGACAAATTCCCCTTCACGGACGGTGAGGTTGATGCCGTCAAGCACGATGTGCGACCCATAGGCCTTGGTTACATTCTCAATCACGAGAAAGGGATCGCGGTTGAGGGATGGATTTGTAGTATTCGTACTTTTGAAAGTTTGCATAATGGTGGAGAGGACCTAGAAGGACATGACTACTGGGGGTAGCAGGCGACCTAGCCGCTACACAGCTACGGGGTCAATTAAAACTTCTTCAACACGAATTTCCCGTTTGATTTTTAAGCTATTGAGGTAGCGGATCGGGTCATCTGGATTGAAGACAGTTCCATCGAAGAATTGAATGGGACCGCGATCCGGTTCAATATCAACCAATCCCAGCTCTCGGGCTGCTTCACCGAATACATCCACCCGCCGCACCCGGTCTAAAATTTCAATCCAGTTCTTCGGAAAAGGCGTAATGCCCCAGCGGGCTAACTGGGTCATGACCCACAACCCCTCCACCCGGTAAGGGCAATTTGTTTGGTCAACGTAGAACTGGTTATAGCGCGGCAGCATTTGCGCTGTGACGTCGGTACCGCGACTGTAGGGATCGAGAAACCCAGGACGCATATAGGCTGCTGTAGAGCCAACGTACTGAGGCCGGCAAAGCAGTTCGAGAATCTCCTCGCGGTTGCGGCGATCATCACAGTACTCGCAGGCCTGCAGGAGTGCCTTGACCAGCGCAATGTGAGTTTGGGGATGTTTCTCAGCCCAGTCTTCCCGCACCCCTAAAACTTTTTCCAAGTGACCCGCCCAGATATCCAAGTCTGTGGCAATCACAAAGCCCAGATCTTCTTGAACAGCGCGAGAGTTCCAGGGTTCGCCGACGCAGTAGCCAACAATGTTTCCAGACTGGAGGTTAGCCACCATCTGGGGGTGGAATCACGGCCAAATTAACATCCCGGTCGGGGTCAACGCCGCCGGCGGCCAGCCAGTAGCGCAGCATGAGGTTGTGCATGGAGGCCGGGGTGGACCATGCCCAGGGTGTGGACTTTATCTGGGGTTTGCCTGACAACGGCTCTAAAGTCGTCGGCAGTGCGCACCCCTTCGTGATAAAAGCGCTTGGCTAAGGTGATCGCATTGCCGTTGCGCGCCAGTACCAGCGCCGTCACAACTGGCAGAGGGGCTTTTCCCCCGATGCCCAAGGTCAGGGCCAGGGGCATACCGGCAACCATTTGAGCAGCATCCAATCGCTGGGTAGCGATGCCTTCTGTGACGGCTTTCCAGTTCGGCTCTCGTGAGAGGGTCACTTCCTCTAACCCATGCTTCTTAAAGAAACCCATTTCCTTCGCTACAACCAGCGGCGCGCAGTCGGTGAGGGGAATAAAGCCAATTTCAAGATTAATTTTTTCCAACCCGTTGCGCGAGATCGCCGCTGTTGGCTTAGCCTGGCGTTTCTTGGCCCGCTTCTGCTGGTTGAGGAAGTAGAGAATCTCGCTTCGCAGACCGTAGTAGCTGGGATGGTTCACTACTTCCATGCGATCACGGGGACGGGGAAGGGTAACGTCAACGATCTGGCCGATGTGAGCCTCTGGCCCATTGGTCAGCAGTACCACCCGGTCTGACAGCAGCAGGGCTTCATCGACATCGTGAGTGACCATAATACAAGTAGCGTGGGTCTCCTCACAGATTTTCATCAACTGCTCCTGTAAGCCACCCCGCGTTAAGGCATCCAGCGCCCCGAAGGGCTCGTCGAGCAGCAGCACCTTGGGGCGGATTGCCAGGGCACGGGCGATCGCCACCCGCTGCTTCATGCCCCCAGACAGCTTACCAGGTCGCTTATCTGCGGCGTGCCGCAGCCCCACCATGTCAATATTCTGCTCCACAATAGCCCGGCGCTCCCCCGAGGGGCGGCTACCCATGACTTCATCGACGGCCAGGGCAATGTTTTCGCGAACCGATAGCCAGGGCAGCAGGGAATAGTTTTGGAACACCATCATCCGGTCTGGCCCCGGCTGTTTGACCTCTCGTCCTTCCAACAGCACCCCTCCGCGCGTCGGCTTGCTCAACCCCGCCACAATGTTTAACAGGGTCGATTTACCACAACCAGAGTGACCCACGAGAGAGACAAACTCTCCTGGCGGACCTTGAGTTCAATGTTCCTGAGCGCGACGTAGCTGCCGCCGTTTGGTAGTCGGAAAACCTGGTCAATATGATCAACTTCAACAAAGGCAGACATGGTTACTGGGAGGTAAAAGGATGAGGGACTGAAAGGACGCTTGCTTCAGAAAAATGATGAACCTATTGGCTGCCGCTAGTGGCCCTAGACCTATTGCTCTACTGGCACAATCAGCCTGGCCACAAAGTCCACCAACCGATCCAAAATCAAGCCGATAATGCCGACGTAGATAATTGCCAGAATAATTTCGCTAATCCGGGAAGCGTTCCAAGCGTCCCAGATAAAGAAACCAATCCCAACGCCACCGATCAGCATCTCTGCTGCGACAATGGCCAGCCATGCTAGCCAATCCCAATCTTCAAACCAGTGAAGATATAGGGAACTGCTGCAGGTAGCAGAATCTTAAAGAAGTACTTCTGGCGCGATAACCGCAGAACGCTGGCAACGTTGTTGTAATCCTGAGGAATTTGCTGGACACCCACGGCAGTGTTGATAATGATTGGCCAGATAGCCGTGATGTAAATGACAAAGATGGCCGAAGGCTCAGCGCTTTGCAGCGCTGCCAGGGAAAGAGGCAACCAGGCTAGCGGTGGTACAGTCCGCAGAACCTGGAATATTGGATCTAAAGCCCGAAACATAAAGGTACTGACCCCAATCAAAATACCTACGGCAATCCCTGTGATAGCGGCTAGAGTGTAGCCAATCGCAACGCGCTGTAAACTGGCTAAGATCTGCCAGAACAACCCCTTATCGGTTCCGCCGTTATCAAAGAAAGGGTCAACAATATATTTCCAGGTCTCTGCGACCGTCGTGATCGGTCCCGGTAAGTTTGCCTCAGGAGTCATTGTGAACAGCTGCCATAGGAGCAGAAAAATCCCCAGGGCGCTAGCAGTAGGGGTGAGATTCTGCAACCACTTCCCCAACTTGGGAGAAAATTTGTTTCGAGAACCATTGCGTCGAGTACTACGGTCTACGGTTGTTGCCATTTTCTGTCTGAGTTTCCTTTGATCACATCGGGTTAAGTAGTGGGGGGATTTGACATCCAAACTAGCGGAGCAGCAGGATTAGACTCGCTTCAGCTTAAGACTGTTCAAGTAGCTGGTTGGATTGTCTGGATCAAACTTGACGCCGTCAAAAGCGTCTCCACCCCGCGAGAGGTGCTCTTGGGAATTGCTGCCTCTTGACCAATTGCTTTCGCTGCCTCTCGCCACAGGTCCTCACGGTTGACGGCATCAACCAGCTTCTTAATGTCCGTCTCTGGGGGAAGATAGCCCCAGCGAATGTTCTCAGTGACGAACCAGGTGTCGTGGCTTTTGTAGGGGTAGGAGGCATGATCCCGCCAAAACTTCATCAAGTGGGGGCTGTTTTGCACAACACGACCAGTGCCGTAGTCATAGGTGCCTTTAGCTCGTTTCACGATCGCTTCCGGCTTGGTCTTGATCCACTTGTTCTCAGCGGTAATCTTAGCCATCTCCTCTTTGTTTTCCGGCTTGTCGCACCACATCTGAGCTTCCAGTACCGCTTTTAGAAGTGCCATTGTTGCTTTAGGATACTTATCCGCCCACTCCGCCGACATAGCAAAAACTTTTCTGGATGGTCTTGCCACATTTCACCGGTTGTTAGCGCGGTGTAGCCCTGCTTGGCGATTGACGAGCAGAGCATTCCAAGGCTCACCGACGCAAAAGGCTTCCATGTTGCCCACTCTCATGTTGGCGACCATCTGGGGCGGAGGTACGACCATCGTTGCCGCCTCTCGATCTGGGTCGATGCCACCCGCAGCTAACCAGTAACGCATCCAGAGATCGTGGGTGCCGCCGGGAAACGTCACAGCAATCTTGAAGATCCTGCCATCAGCATCAAACTGGGCAATTTTCTCCTTCAAGGGGGCGCTGTCTAACCCAACATTCGCTTCCTTGTAAGTATTCGCCAGAGAGATCGCCTGCCCATTGAGATTTAAGCGGGCCAGGATGTACATGGGGATTTTCTTATGGCCCATGGTGAAAATGCCTTCAGAGAGCTGGTAAGGCATAGGCGTGAGAATGTGGGCCCCATCAATCCCACCGCCTTGAGAGCCGAGATCCAGATTGTCACGGGTGGTTCCCCAGGATGCCTGCTTGACCACCTCAACATCTGGCATACCGTACTTGGCAAAAAAACCTTTGACTTTAGCAATCACGAGAGGAGAGCAATCGGTTAGGGGGATAAACCCCAGCTTGGCTTTCGTCACTTCTGGGCCGTCAGCAGGGTTTGCATGGGCAGCCGGTGCGATATCGGCAGCACTGGGAGCTTTGCTAGAACCTGAGCTGCAGCCATGGGTAAGCAGGGTACCGGCAGTGGCTGCACCTGCTGTAATGATGAATTGACGTCTCGAAAGG
Source organism: Thermosynechococcaceae cyanobacterium YX3bin19 (assembly GCA_030447595.1). Taxonomy (GTDB): domain Bacteria; phylum Cyanobacteriota; class Cyanobacteriia; order Thermosynechococcales; family Thermosynechococcaceae; genus JAUJON01. Next base: position 22,441 of record JAUJON010000002.1, on the reverse strand, counting down.
TGGGTCATTAGTCCTTGTCAATTGCTGAATGAATCATTGGTAGGTCGAGTAGTCCTCCAGAAGCTGCAAAAAGGTGTTTCTCTATCTCACGCCATTGTCTAGATGGGTAGCCGTCTAGGCAATGGGTGCCAGACTAGATGATTGCTTCCTTCTGGAGTGCTGCTTCTTTGTGGCGAGCGCCAAAGTGCTCAATCAGGAGCTGCCGCAAAACCCCTTTTAGCTCATCGCAGGGGACCTTCTTCATGATTTCTTTCCCAAAGTGAGCGTCCTTGCCGACCTTGCCACCGAACCAGATATCCGCAGCTTCGACAGTTTGGCCGTCTTTACGCGCTTTAGTACCGATCAAGCCAATGTCGGCAATTTGAGGTTGACCACAGGAATTAGGGCAGCCAGTCCAGTGAATTCGCACCGGCTGGGGTTGAATCAGTTCCTGCTTCAGTTCCTGCATCAAGGCATGGGCTCGGTTTTTCGTTTCAATAATTGCAAAACCACAGAACTGATTGCCGGTGCAGGAAACAAGGCCCCGGTTCAAGTTGTCTGGATACGGAGAAAAGCGTTGGAGAAGCGGTTCTTTCAACAGTGGTTCCAGACGAGAGTCCGGCACATTGGGGATGATTAGGTTTTGCTCTAGCGTGAAGCGAATTTCGCCGCTACCGTAAACTTCAGCAATTCGCGCTAGGTCAAACATGTCTTGGGCGTACATCCGGCCCACCGGGACATGCAGGCCAACATAGTTTAATCCAGACTGTTTTTGAGCATGAACTCCAATATAATCACGCTTGTCCCACAAAACTTCATCCTTTGCGGCAGCCCTTAGCAGGGGATAACCCAGCTGTTTTTCAACTTCAGCTCGAAACTTCTCCATGCCCCATTCGTTCATCAAGACCATCATCCGGCACTTTTGCCGCTTCTCCCGTGGCCCGTTATCGCGGTAGACCACCATGATGGCTTCTGTTAAGGCAACCACGTCCCGAGGATCAACCCAAGCATCGAGGGGAATCGCTGCTTCATAACTGTTGGGGGCAAAGTAGCCGCCGACGATCACATTAAATCCTAATTTGCCGTTCTGGTAGGCGGGAACAAAGCCTAGGTCATTGATTTCAGCATGCACACCGTTGTCGCGCCCCCCGGCAACCGCAATATTAAACTTGCGGGGTAGATTGGACAGCTCAAAATTTCCCTCACCGTTATTGGTCACCATGTCCTGGAGTTTGCGAACAATGCCGCGTGTGTCGATCAATTCATCGGCGTCTAGACCGGCGACCGGAGAGCCAGTGATATTGCGAACGCTGTCCATCCCAGACTGCACACAAGTCATACCAGCTTCCTGCAGCCGCTTGACAATGTTGGGAATATCCTCAATCCGGATCTGCCGCAATTGAATGTTTTGCCGGGTCGTGATGTCAGAGTTGCCCTCGTCCCCGTAGCGCTGAACAATTTCCCCCAAGACCCGCATCTGTCCACTAGTCAAAATGCCATTGGGGGTGCGCATCCGCATCATAAATTTGCCGGGAGTCGCTGTGCGATAGAAAAAACCTAACCACTTGAGCCCGTAATGGAGGTCAAATTCGTTCGTCTTCTCCAGCGCCTCCCAACCCATTTGGGCAAAATTCTCTAGTTCATCCTTAAGTAATAGGGGATGTTTCTCAGCTTTGGCTTGTTCAACTTTATTAAGTTTTACTTTTTTTTGCTCGACGACTCCCGTCATAAATTGACCCTCCTTGTAGACCTATTAATCTGGTGCATTAAAATCGCATATTTTGCTTAAGTTACCTGGGTTACTGGCTGAAGTCCGTAGGGGATGTTACAAGCGGAGTTGTATATGAAGTAATTTCTTTTAGCGAGAGCTGGGAGAAAGATAAATTAACTTCCACTGGCTTGGCGGCATAGTTCAAATTTGCACCCTAAGGCTGATGTCCAAGTTAGAGGTTTAGACTACTGTGTCCGCTTCCGCCCCTAACGTACGCAAATTAGGCCGCTAGTTTTGTATAACTAGTTACACGAAGTTACAGAGTATGAAGCAATTGCATTGAGTTAATGCATTTATGGCATCGGTTCGAGTGTCACGACGAGCGTGCCAGAACCTTAAAGTAAGTCATGCTAGGGCATATTGCTTTCTCAATGCCCTAATCACAAATGCTGAAGGGACAGAAACTGAAGCGAATGTTGTCATAAATTAGAGCAACCGTGAATCCAAACGTGTCAGATCCTTTAAAGCAGGCTCAGGCGGTGGCCCAGCAAGAAAACTGGGTCTTACTAATTCAATACCTACAGCAACTCATAGCTGAGGCAGACTTTATGGGGTTAGCTCAGGAGCCAGGAGTTCCAGAAACCGCTGATTTAGAGCAAGTATTAGCCTTGGCCTTAGACTGTTTAGCAGCAGGGAACTTCCAGGAGCGATGGGGAGTTGCTAAGATTTTTCCGCGTCTCGGGATAGCAGCGATCGCGCCACTGGCTGAGATATTGGCAGACGCAGATGCAGATTTAGAATTGCGCTGGTTTGCCGCCCGCACCTTAGGAGAGTTTCAGCATCCTTCGGTAGTAACCGCCTTAGTAGAGCTGCTGCAAACCGCTGAGGATACGGATTTAACCGCCATGGCTGCCGAATCCTTGGCGAAGCTAGGACCCTCCGCAATTCCCGTCCTCACGGATCTATTAGCAGATGAGCGCACTCGCCTGTTAGCGGTGCGATCGCTGTCGCAAATTCGCCACTCTCAGACCATTTCGCCTTTGCTCAGCGTTGTCCATGACCCACAAGTCGTCGTCCGTGCCATGGCGATTGAAGCCCTCAGCAGCTTTCACAATCCGCAAGTGCCGCCCATTCTCGTCAACGCTCTCGCTGATCCGGCAGCACAAGTTCGACGGGCCGCTGTGTTTGGCTTGGGTTTCTGCTCCGACCTTGTAGAGGTAGATCTAGTCAACATAATTCAACCGCTGCTGCGGGACTTCAACCTGGAGGTTTGCCAGCAAGCAGCAATTACTTTAGGACGCTTAGGTACGGATGCTGCCGCCGTTGCCCTTTTTCAGGTGCTGCATCCGACAACACCCACAGGCATACAGATTTCTATTGTCCGAGCTTTGGGCCGGATTGAAACATCCCAAAGCTTGAAATACTTGCAACAGGCGCTGACCCTGAATTCCACACCCATAGTCCAAGAGATTGCCACTGTACTGGGGCGGATAGAGCCACCTGAACTAAAGTCCCAAGCAGCACAGGTGTTGGCAGACATGCTGCAACTGGAGGCTCCAGTAGCGAGAGAGGCAGTCGTCAAACAATCCGTAGCCCAAAGTCTTGGTCAGCTGGGAGTACCCAGCGCCATCCACTCTTTGATTGAACTGCTGGCAGACCCCGATGCCGGGGTAAGACTGCATGTAATCACGGCGCTGAAGAAATTGGCCCCTCAATCCACCCGCGATCAGCTAGAAGATCTGGCAAAGGAAGAATGCGGATTTGCCGCCTGAATTAAAGCAAGGAATCGCGATCGCCCTATCTGAATGGTAAGCAACTCAATGACAGGCTGGCTCTACCAGTATCCAACCCTCTATCCGGGTACCCTGCTCAAGCGGTACAAGCGGTTTTTTGCCGATATTGAGCTTGCTACAGGGGAAGTAATTACCGCCCACTGTCCGAATACGGGGCCGATGACCGCCATCTCAACGCCTGGCAGCCCGGTCCAAGTGTCTTTCAGCCAAAGTGCAACGCGCAAACTCCCCTACACCTGGGAGATGATTGAGGTGTACGAAAATGCACCCGCATGGGTTGGGGTTAACACCGCCCTGCCCAATCGCGTGATCAAATTGGCGCTAGAAAAATTCCTGCTGCCCGAACTACAGGGCTACGAGCAAGTTCGCTGTGAAGTTCCCTACGGGCGAGAAAAGAGCCGGGTAGACTTTGTACTGACAGGAGCAAACATTCAGCCTATCTACATTGAGGTCAAAAGTACCACCTGGGCGCAGGGCAAGCTGGTTCTATTTCCCGATACTGTGACAACGCGAGGGCAGAAGCACATCCGGGAACTGGTGAGCTTGCTGCCTCACCAGCGAGTAGTGATGCTCTACTTTATCAACCGGGGAGACTGCACTCACTTTGCCCCTGGGGATGAGCGAGACCCGCTGTACGGCCAGTTGTTGCGAGAGGCAATGGAACTGGGTCTAGAAGTGCTGCCCTACCGGTTTGAAGTTACCCCTATAGGCATTCGCTACCTGGGCTTAGCGGAGCTGAAGTTTTGATTCTGATCGAGACTGAGAAAAAATACTTGTGCTAGGTAAAGCTACTACGAGCTAGGAGCCATGAGTGTCAATATGTTTGCTAGGCACGGTTAATATAACGCCATACTTCCCTGTCTCAACCACTGCTGACCAATATTCAGAACAGACAAAATGGCTCTCGTTTAGTATCAGTAGGGTTTTCAAGAGAATCAAAAAGTCCTAAGGTACAGTACACCATCCCTGAAAATAGCTGAAACAGGGTAAAATTCTTCTGGCCTTCGCTGCATTAAACAGCCTGGTACCCCAAACTGAAGTGGAATTTAGCGGTAAGCGGCATAGATTCGCTGATCATCCACCCACTATTGATGAGGAGATCAAGCCCGGTGACTACTCGTGTAATTTTGGTACGCCACGGAGAGAGTACCTACAATCTTCAGGCTAGAGTTCAGGGCCACTGTGATGAGTCAGTTTTGACCGAAAAAGGTCACAGGGGTGCTCATCAAGTCGGTACCGCGCTTCAGGGCATCCAGTTTGATGCAATTTATGCGAGCCCACTGCAGCGAGCTCAGGAAACAGCTGAGATCGTCCTATCGGTCCTGCGTTCTACTGGAGCGATGCCAGATCTTCGATCAGTCGGCAGTTTGAAGGAAATTGCTTTGCCCCTGTGGGAAGGTCTTTCCTTTGCTGAGGTGGAGCAGAAGTTTCCTGAGGGCTACCGGTACTGGAAAGAACAACCACATTTATTACAAATGGAGGTTCCGGGGCCAGAGGGTCCAACCTTGCTGTTGCCTGTTCCAGCCCTGTATGAGCAGGCGCAAAAGTTTTGGCAGGAGATTTTACCTCGTCACTGGGGGGAAACCATTTTGCTGGTGGCTCACAGTGGTATCAATCGAGCGCTAATTGGCACGGCCATTGGCCTAGCACCTGAACGGTATCAGACTTTGCACCAGTCTAACTGCGGCATTAGCGTGCTGAATTTTCCCCGCGGCTGGGGCCACCCGGCGCAGCTAGAGTCGCTTAATTCAACGGCCCATTTAGGGGAGGCGCTACCCCAGCCTAGGTCGGGATACCGGGGTCTACGGCTGTTACTGGTGCGGCACGGTGAAACCGATTGGAACCGCCAGGGACGGTTCCAAGGCGGGATTGATGTTCCCCTAAATGACACTGGACGAGAACAGGCGCAGCAAGTGGCGGAATTTCTTAAGGGAGTTCCGATCAACTTTGCTCTCAGCAGTCCCATGAGCCGCCCGCGGGAGACTGCGGAACATATTCTCAAGCACCATCCCGATATTTGTTTGCAGGTGATGGATGGCCTGCGAGAGATTAGTCACGGCCAGTGGGAAGGGAAGCTGGAAGCCGAGATTGAGCAGCATTTTCCAGGTGAACTCCACCGCTGGCGAGAACACCCAGCCGAGGTCCAGATGCCCCAAGGAGAGAACCTAGCCCAAGTGTGGGAGCGAGCGATCGCCGCCTGGGAAGGTTTAGTCGCGTCAGTAAAGGCCGATCCGGCTGCACCCAAAGTCGGCTTAGTCGTCGGTCACGATGCCACCAACAAAGTGATTTTGTGCCACGTTGCCGGTGCGGGGCCAGAGCAATTCTGGAGCTTCAAACAGGGAAATGGGGCTGTCAGCATTATTGACTATCCAACGGCAGACGGAGCCGCTCTGGTGCAATCGATGAACATTACAACTCACTTAGGCGGCGGTGTTCTGGATCGGACTGCAGCAGGAGCCTTGTAGCCTGGAGCAGGCTAAACGTATCAGCAGTTATGGTGCCAAATCCAGCTAGGGAATTACTTCAGCAAGTCCGGGTGCTAGACCCAGTGACTCAGCGCGATCGCGTTGGCGATGTACTCATTGTTGAAGGCATGATTCAAGCCGTTGAGGATGCGATTACCGAGAACCTTGACCAGGTCCAGGTCCGAGACTGCCGTGGCCTAGTACTGGGTCCCGGACTTGTAGATCTGTACAGTCATTCCGGCGAACCTGGCTTTGAAGCCCGAGAAACCGTCTCATCTTTAACGAAAGCCGCCGCCGCAGGGGGATTCACCCGTTTGGCGGTTTTACCCAATACGACTCCGCCCCTCGATCATCCCGGTGCTGTAGAACTGTTGCGTTCTCGGTTTGAGCAGCAAGCTCAGCCGCTGCAGCTACACTTTTGGGGCGCGATCACATTAGGAATTCAGGCGCAACAAATGGTAGAGCTGCAAGATATGGCAGCGGCTGGGGTCGTTGGCTTTAGCGATGGCTACCCCCTGCAAAATCTAGCGTTACTCCGCCGTCTTTTGGAGTACCTCCAGCCATTTGGTAAACCCGTTGCCCTGTGGCCTTGCAATTTGGAACTAGCAGCCCAAGGAGTTGTCCGGGAAGGGGCTGCTTCCATCCGGTTTGGTTTGCCGGGAAGTCCTGCGATCGCCGAGACGGCTGCCCTGGTTGCCCTGCTAGAAGTGGTAGCAGCAGTCGGCACACCTGTGCATATCATGCGGGTCTCAAGCGCTCGCAGCGTTGAGCTGATTCGAGCAGCAAAACTCCGGGGCGTCCCGATCACCGCCAGTACCTCCTGGATGCATTTACTCTTCCACGACGAAGCGGTAGGCAACTACGACCCCAACCTGCGCTTGGAGCCACCTTTGGGCAACGCAAAAGACCAGGAGGCTTTAGTTGAAGGTGTTCGCACGGGTATCATCGACGCGATCGCCGTGGAGCACACGCCCCATACCTATGAAGAAAAGACTGTTGCCTTTGCGGAAACACCCCCCGGCACCATTGGCCTGGAGCTGGCCCTGCCGATACTTTGGCAACGGTTTGTCACGACAAACCAATGGACAGCCCTGGACCTTAGGGGGCTCTAAGTTCTCGGCCTGCCCTTTTGCCTGCAACAGCAGCCAGCCGCGATCGCGCCCGGTCAACCTGCAGAACTGACGCTGTTTGATCCGCAACAGCACTGGATTGCTGAACCAAAAAACCTGAAATCTCTCTCTAGTAATACCCCGTGGTTAGGAAAGCCGCTTGTGGGTCAGACTGTACAAACCTGGTGTTCCCCTCGGCCCGGAAAGTTTACTGCTCCTGGGGCTCGGGAATAGTACCCGCGCGGTCCAGCGGCCAAAAACGAACGATGGCTCGGCCAATAATGCGATCGCGGGGGACAAAGCCCCAATAATGGCTGTCGTAACTACTGTTACGGTTATCTCCCAGAACTAGATAGGAGCCCTCAGCCACTACTTCTGGACCCCACTGATAGTCTGGTTTAGCGGCAATGTAGTCCTCTGCTAAGGGCCGGCCATTAATGAAGACCCGTCCTCCTTTGACCTCAACTGTTTCTCCAGGCAGTCCAATGACTCGCTTAATGAAAGCATCCCGGAAGTTTTGCTGCAACAATGTGTCCGTTGGGTCAAACACCACAATATCACCCCGCTCTGGGCTACCAAATCTGTAGCCAACTTTCTCGATAATTAACCGATCGTTAACTTGCAGGGTTGGTTCCATGGAGCCAGAAGGAATGTAGCGGGCTTCAGCAATAAACGTACGAATGCCAAATGCTAAAAGCAAGCTCAATCCAATGGTCTTAATACCTTCAATCCAAGGATTTTCGTAGTCTGGTTGTTGGACTTGTTTGTCAGGCATAGAGGACATTGGACCCAATAAAGACGTTTGAAGTTCAGTACGTAGACACCAGAACAGTCTGTTTATTCTGTTATACGCTATGTAGCAAACCTAAAGCAGAGACAGGGCGAAAACAAATTAGGTTCCCTGCAAGAATTTCCCCTGAACTAGGGCTTGCCCGGTTCCCTAATAAAGCTCCCCCTGGGCAGCTTGGGTCACTTGCTGAACTTGAATTAGGTTTGGAATTGGACCTTTATCCATTTTTAACCACAGCAAATACTCTATATTGCCGGCTGGTCCTAGGAGTGGGGACCAAGTGAGTCCCCCGTACTGCCAACCTAACCCTTGGGCGGCTTGGAGGACCTGCACAATGGCTTCTGCTTGAGCCTGGCTATCCCGAACCACCCCCTGCTTGCCGACGCGGTCACGCCCTACTTCAAATTGTGGCTTCACCAGTAGCACCAGTTCTCGTGGAACGCTAAGTAAATTCCACAGTGCCGGCAGTACTTTCGTCAAAGAAATGAAAGAGACATCCACAACCCCCAGATCCGGGTAGGGTTGTCCTAGGGAGTACAAGTCCTCCGCCTGGAGATAACGGAGGTTAGTACGCTCTTTCAGCACGAGGCGCGGGTCGTTGCGTAACTGCCAGTCAACCTGTCCGTAGCCGACGTCAATCCCGTAGACCTGCTTTACTCCAGCCTGCAGTAGGCAGTCGGTGAAACCACCGGTTGAAATCCCGCCATCTAAACAAACACGACCACTAACCTGAACGGGAAAGAATTCTAGAGCTTTAGCTAGCTTCTCACCCCCACGGGAGACAAAGCGCGATCGCTGCTTAATTTGGATTTGGGCTGAGGAATTAACTGCAGCTCCTGGCTTGTCGACTACTTGCTGATCAACAGTAACCTCTCCAGCCCAGATATAACGCTGAGCTTGCTGCCGCGAAGTGGAAAGCCCTCGTTCTACTAGGAGGGTGTCAAGCCTTTGCTTTGCCAAGTTAGACAATCAAGTGCTTAAACATCTTGTTCGCTCAGCTCACGGGTCATATAGTCAAAGGGCTGGTCAAGGAACTCAGTCTTTTCAATTCCTGCGGCTGCAACCTGCGCTTTCACCATTTCCTTCATAATCTGGATGCCCCGGACTGTGGGTCCGATAGGAACATCCAAAGAGTTATAAGTTTCCCGTAAGCCGTATAAAACTCGCTCGTCAAGTACGTCCGTGTTCCCAGCGACCAGTGCGTAGGTCGCATAGCGGAGATAGTAATCCATATCCCGCAGGCAAGCGGCATAGCGACGGGTCGTGTAGGCATTGCCACCAGGCTGAATTAACTCCGGGAGCTGAGCAAACAGTTGCCTACCTGATTCTTTGACAATTGAAGCGGCATTTGCATTGATAATACCAGCCGCCTGCACCCGTGCCATGCCGGTATTGAAATAAGACCTTAGCTGATCAATTGCATCACGGTCTAAGTACTGACCCGCCAGATCGTAGCTGCCAATTAAACCTGTCACTGTATCCCGCATACGTTCCTCTCTCAAACTCTGAATTAAATTATTGACGATCAAGGGATCTTATTTTTTTAAAGTTTAAGCAAGTCATTCAGCCTGAAGCCTAGAGTTCAAGTTTACCACGGCAGGGCGATCGCCCTTGCATTTCTGATCCCACCTCAAGAGAGATCCTGCGGAGCCACTTGAGTCTTGCTGATCCTTTAGCCCTACAGTAAACGTTGCAATAGTACAGAGCAAACTTTGTATAATACGTTACAAAACAGCGATGACGCTGTCTTTACGATAGTACGTCAACGTCCAAAGTTCGTATTTCCTATGTCAATGAATACAGATGGATATTTAGCCTTAAGATAACCTCTTTACAATTACATCAAGATTTCTCTGGCTGGCGCTAACGTCAGGCAGTCTCTCACCCCTACTAGACTTGAGAACGCTACAAGATTAAGGAGTAATTCATGGCTCAGGCTCAAACCCCCCAGGATGTTCTGAAATGGATTCAAAACGATGATATTCAGCTCATCGATCTGAAATTTGTTGATCCACTAGGAACCTGGCAGCACCTCACCATTCACCGCGACCTGCTTGATGAAGATAGCTTCACTGAGGGTGTAGCTTTCGACGGGTCTTGTAGTCGGGGCTGGAAATCCAGTCACGAGTCGGATAGGGCCATGCGGCCCGATCCTTTAACGGCCTGGATTGACCCGTTTATGAAAGAGCCAACGCTCTCCCTGATCTGCACGGTGGTCGAGCCTCGCACCGGGGAGCTTTATGACCGCTGTCCGCGGGCGATCGCCCAGAAGGCTCTGGACTTTCTGACGGCGGCAAACATTGGGGATACCGCCTTTTTTGGTCCGGAAGCCGAGTTCTTTATCTTTGACGAGGTCCGCTATGACCAGACTGCAAGTACAGGCTTCTACCACGTAGACTCAGCAGAAGGTAACTGGAATTCTGGCCGGGAGGAACCTGGCGGTAACTTGGGCTATAAGCCCCGCAACAAAGAGGGTTATTTTCCGGTTCCCCCCACTGATTCGCTGCAGGACATCCGCAGTGAGATGCTGTTAACGATGGCAAAATGCGGTGTGTCAATTGAGAAACAACACCACGAAGTTGCTTCCGGGGGCCAGTGCGAGCTGGGGGTGAAGTTTGCACCCTTAATCCGGGCGGCAGATGGTTTGATGACCTACAAATATGTGGTAAGAAACGTCGCTAAGAAATATGGCAAGACCGTCACCTTTATGCCCAAGCCAATATTTAGTGACAATGGCTCCGGCATGCACACCCACCAGTCTATCTGGAAAGATGGGCAACCCCTGTTCGCGGGCGATCGCTACGCTGGGTTGAGCCAAATGGCCTTGCATTATGTGGGTGGGCTTCTCAAGCATGCTCCCGCTCTTTTAGCCTTCACTAACCCGACAACCAATTCCTACAAGCGTCTAGTTCCCGGTTTTGAAGCGCCAGTGAACTTGGCCTACTCCCAGGGGAACCGCTCCGCCTGTGTGCGAATTCCGATCGTCAGTAGCCCCAAAGCCAAGCGCTTTGAGTTCCGCTGTCCAGATGCCACAGCAAACCCCTACTTGGCTTTCGCTGCTTTGTTGTGTGCCGGTCTCGATGGCATCAAGAATGAGATTGATCCAGGCGATCCTTTAGATGTCGACATCTATGAACTCAGCCCAGAAGAGCTTGCTAAAATTCCCTCAACCCCAGGTTCTCTGCAAGAGGCACTGGAGGCACTGAAAGCAGACCACGGTTTCTTGACCAACAGTGGAGTCTTTACCGAAGACTTCATTGATAACTGGATTGATTACAAGCTCAGCAAGGAAGTCAAACCGCTGAGCATGCGCCCCCATCCCTACGAGTTCGCCCTCTACTACGATGCATAAACTTGTAAGGTAGAACCTAGCCCCAGGCCTCAATTGCTTTTATCAAAACAACTGGCAGCTATCTAGATGGGTAGCTGCTTTTTTGTTATTAAAAAAAGCACCCTGAGGGGTGCTTTAGTTCATTATTCAAACCAGATTAGCCAAGAAAGACCTAGCTAAAGGCTACGTGCTCTGAGTAGTCAGAAGGAACTTCGTCTATACCAACACTATGTAAAGAACGCATCAGCATCGATCGCTGACGATTTTCGACGCGGTGCTCTTCAGCAACGCTGAGTGCGCGCACTTCTTCTTTAATCGCCTTTGCAGTTGAACTATCAGGATAGGTGACTTTAGGAGGATTATATTCGTAGCTGACACCGCGATAAACAAGTTTCATAATTGTCGCCTCTTAGGTAAATGTAGTCAGGGAGGCGCGTTCCTTCGGGGTAAATCCCTACTTCCGTCTCTTCCATATCTCACAGCAGCGCTTGCTAGAGATAAAAGAAAAGAGATGAACGTTTTTTGTTTCTGTATCTATTTTTACAGTTTTGCGGCCAGAGTGTCAAGTTTCCAGAACTTCATAAATTTGCTGGCAACTGAGGGCCTTGCTATACCTCAGCTACAGCATTTCAGAAAACCGACAAAAATAATTGAACCAAAACCTTTGGTTCAATGACATGCGGTTGGGTACCCAGTCTCACTAAGGCTATGGCAGCAGCCCCGGAGGCGGTGTAATCTCAATTCTTTTGTTATCTAGATCCATAACCGGCACAATTTCTCTGACCAGGGGAATCAGGACAGTAGGTTGACCGGGCTGAGTTTGCACTTCCAGTAAATCGTTTCCGGCTGGGATAATGCTAACTACAGAACCAACGAGTTCCTGGGTCTGCTGGTCGAAGACTTCTAGCCCGATCAAGTCCTGAACGTATATTTCGCCTGCTTCTAGGGTGGGGCGATCGCTTGCCGGTACCAACACCCGGCAACCTCGCAGGGCTTCAGCTTGGCTACGACCGGTTACCCCAGCAAACTGGACAACGTACAGTCCTTTGGAGTTCAAGTAGTAGCCCCGAATCAATTCAATGGCCTGAGGTTCGGGCGTGTCCGGATAGAGCAGCCATCGCTGACCGGGGGTCTCAAACCGTTCAGGAAAATCAGAGTCTGGATAAATTCGCACCTCACCGTTGAGTCCCTGAGGGGAAACAATGGTACCGATTTCTATCCACCCCAGAGCGGCTTCCTGCGCCTGATTGGGGCTATGAGTACCCCCGGAAGAGAATTTAGCGTTCATTCCTTCAACCGGCTGCCATTGAAGGAATAGCTGGATCTTGTCTGTAAACCTTTGCGGCCACCTTTGCCAACCGCCGCATCCCGATCTCTATTTCCGCATCAGAAGCAGTCAGACTAATCCGGAGGCACTGGTGCTTGTGCGGCCAGTCTCCCCTGAGTCCAGGAAAGAAAGAACTTCCCGGCACGACAATGACACCAACCTGTTTCAAGGCTTGATAAAACTGCCAATCTGTCACTGGCAAGTCTTGCAGCCACAGCCAGGCAAAGATAGCGCCCTCGCCTCGGTGCAGGAACCAGGGCAAATCCTGGGGCATTGCTTGGTCTAAGGTGGCTTCAACTACACTGAACTTTGCCTGGTAGTAGGGTCGAATCGTCTGAACTGATATCTCAGCGAGTGCTCCGGATTGAATAGCCTGGGCCGCGATCGCCTGACCGTAGCGCGACGAATGAATGCAGGTATTGGTTTGAAATGCCTCCAGGACTTGAATGAGCGGTTCACTGCCAATAGCAATGCCAATGCGCTCACCCGGCAGCCCTGCCTTGGACAAGCTCATACAGTGGAGGACGTTGGACGCTGGGGCAGCGGTGGGGCTCAGACTGCAGCCAATCAAAGGCGTCATTTCCGTAAAATTTAAGCTGGGGAACGGGGGACCGTAGGCGGAATCGATCAAAACTGGCACATCGTGAGGCGCAGCTAAAGCGGCAATCTTCCTGACTTCTTCATCAGTTAAGACATTCCCCGTGGGATTGCAAGGACGAGAGAAGATGACGCAGCCAGTATTCTCGCCAATTTCCATTTGGCTGAAATCGGGCCGGTATTTAAAGCGATGAGCTTCTGGACCGACATCTAGGGTGGGCTTGTAGGCAACCAAGGCTTCAGAAACTAAGCTGACTCCACCGTAGCCAGTGTATTCTGGGCTTAAGGGCAAGACAATTTGCTTCAGTTGGCCGTCTAGGGTATATCCCCCAAAGGCGTTGGCCGCAAAGAAGTATAGAGCTTGACTACCTGGGGTGATGAGAACATTGCGATCGCTCAAGTTCAGACTATAGCGTTGATTAAAATCTTCAACGACTGCCTGTACAAGAGGCTGGTATCCCTGGCTTGATCCGTAGCGACAGACCACTTCTCCGTACTCTGAACTCGCTAATAGCTCTGTCGTACAGTGCCGCCAAAGCTGCTCTACTTCCGGCAAAATTACCGGATTTCCAGCACTTAGGTTAATAAATTCCTGCCCGCCGCTAGCTCGTAAGGTCTCGATGATGTCCTTCATGATGGCGCGAACCCCAGTTAAATTGGACATCTGAGAACCAAATTGAGTCAGGGCAGGATTCATAGTAAGTCAAGCAGTAACAGTAAGGAAGTACCAAGAACAATAGAGCCGGATCTAATGATTTTAGAGTCTTAGTGTCGATGGTAACAATCTTGTGTCCTGCAGCGGCGCTAACTTCGGGGCGCAAGAATAGCTACTAAAGTTTAGAAGAGTGACTTAGTGGTTGAATATGATTTGCAGAGGGAGTTTGTCGGAGGGATTGCACAGTGGTAATTACTTGCTGAGCCACCTGATCGATTTCAGCAACCGTGTTGAATCGTCCGATACCAAACCGAATAGAAGCGTACGTTAGTTCTAGAGAGCGCCCCAAAGCAGTCAGAACATGGGAAGGAGACGGTTTAGCAGAAGTACAGGCTGAGCCGGATGAAATGGCGACTACAGGTTGCAGGCCTAGTAAAAGTGCTGAGCCATCGACGCCCTGTATGCTTACATTGAGGCATCCCGGTAATCGCTGCGTCGGATGTCCGTTCAGTTGAATACCCTCTAAGCAACTCAGTTGTTGCCAAAGCCGCTGCCGCAGGTTAGTGAGGCGCTGTTGTGCTGATTCCTGTTCGCTTAAGGCGAGTTCAACTGCCTTGGCGAGCCCGACGATTTGGGGTATACACAGAGTCCCGGAACGCAAATTCCGCTCCTGCCCCCCACCGTGAAGCTGGGGTGCAAGTTGAACTCTGGGCCGGCGCCGCCTCACATAAAGTGCCCCCACACCTTTAGGCCCATAAACTTTGTGAGCTGTCATGGACATCAGATCAACGTTCATAGCCTCCACATCCAGGGGGATCTTACCAATGGCATGAGCGGCATCCGTATCAAACAGGACCTGGCGACTGCGACAAAAAGCACAAATCTCTGCTAAAGGATCTAATACGCCAATTTCGATGTTTGCGGCCATGTCAGAAACCAAAATAGTATCTGGGCGTAGGGCTTGCTTTAGCTCTGCCAGGTCAAGCACCCCATCTGACCGCACCGGCAGATAGGTGACTTCAAATCCCAAGGATTGTAGGTAGCGGCAAGGCTCTAGTACTGCACTGTGCTCGGTTTGGACGGTAATCAGATGCCGTCCCCGATTCAGATAGGCTTCCGCAACTCCCTTGATTGCTAGGTTGTTGGCCTCAGTTGCACCACTAGTGAAAACAATTTCTTCCGGCGTGGCATGGATTGCTTCTGCCAGGGTGCAACGAGCTTGCTGGGCAGCCGCCTCCGCCTCCCAGCCATAGGAATGGCCCATACTGCAGCATTGCCGAAGTGTTGTGTGAAGTAGGGCACCATTGCAGCCAGCACCCGTTCATCTACAGGAGTTGTTGCTTGGCAGTCTCAAATAGATAGGGCGGCTCTCCTGGATCGATGCTTTGCGATTGCTCAATAAAACCTCAACAGAATCAGACAGGTAAAATTGATACCTGTTACCTTTGTAACGCAAGCGCAGTTGTAGGTAATCAATTTATTATTAGTGGTTGATAACCTCTAGAAGACTGAACTTGAGGCACAATGGAGAAGCAGACTGTTAACTAACGTTACGAGGCAGCTTGCAAGTCCTGTAGTCTAGTGCTCAAACTCATTAGATTGCCCCTTAGTGTTTACCGAATACCTGTTCAGTCTTTTCCACTCACTAGACCTGACTAGATAGTGCTCGGCATGATTATGAATCCAAACTTGATGACTCCAGATAGTTCCTCTGCAGAGCTGCAGGTGATGAACCCGATTGGGCCACAGGTTCCCGGAAATTTCCGAGAACGTTATCTTGACATCGTTGAATGATGTCTATGACTGGGGCTCCGACTTTCACAGCTTGTGGCCGCTGCTGTACGGCACCGCTTGCTGCTTCATCGAATTTGCGGCATGATTGGCTCCCGCTTTGACTTTGACCGATTTGGCCTGATTCCGCGCTCTAGCCTCGGCAAGCTGACCTGCTGATTTTGGCCGGCACTATTAATGTGAAACAAGCTCCGGCAACGGTTCGCCTTTACGAGCAGATGCCACATCCAAAGTACGTCATTGCCATGGGAGCATGATGATCACCGGTGGTATGTTCACGACTGATTCTCCTACCACCGTTCGGGGAGCTGATAAACTTCTTCCTATCGATGTCTATATACCTGGTTGCCCACTGCGGCCTGAAGCCGTCATGGACGCCATCATTAAACTGCGCAAGAAAATTGCCACTGAGGACATCCGAGAACGAGATAGGATGCTTCCGACTCACCGCTACTACAGCACGACTCATCAGATGAAGCAAGTGCCAACGATTCATGATGGCAAGTACCTAACGCTATCACGCGACAGCAACCACCTAAAGAGCTTGCAGAAGCGATGGAATCTCAAGTTTCTCCTGCGCTTAAAGCTCAGGAAAAAAGAAGATGTCAAGCAGGGCTAATAGGTCTGGCCTAATATCTCTTAGAATCTCTACATGGTTTTAAGCCCTGTTTTAGACTGATGCTGCTTGTTGGGATGCCAATAATACTTAGCTGCCATGGTCCCAATCAGAGGCGTGGTAGCTTTGGTATCTGAAGAGCACTGTTGAGCGTTGTCGACTAGTGGTTTGCTGAAACTCTATCTCTACCTAATAGGCGGAGTGCTCTTAGGGCGTTGCTTTAGGGACGCATCAGTTCGGACCTCAGTTTATCTGGGTCAGTTTTTACTTTGATTGGTGTCCCGATCAGGTATTGTGGCCTTTCTACGGGGTGCCAACCTATCAGGATTAGTTTGGTTGGCTCCCACTGTAGCCTGGGCAGCAATCTTACTAGGAGCGGGACTAGCCTGGATTTGGATTCGACGTCAAGCAACCCAGTCAGTTTGGCCCACCTCAACTCAAGGGAGCTTTCTGTTAACATCAATGGTTGGGAACACTGGGTACCTGGGATACCCAGCTGTTCTATCGCTGGTAGGCCCTAAATACTTTGCCTTGGCCCTTTCTTACGACTTACTAGGCACAACAATCAGGCCTATGGGCTGGGAATTGGGATTGCAACTTACTTTGGTATGTGGACACAAACGAGTTGGCAACTCGTTCAACAGTTGATTAAAAACCCGCCGCTGTGGAGCCTGTTAATTGGTATTCCTCTGCGAGAGTTACCACTTCCAGCAATAGCCGAGCAAGTTTTGCAAGCCTTAGCCTGGACTGTAATTTTCTTATCACTTGTCCTGATTGGTTTACGACTGAGTAAACTCACTTCATGGCAAAGCTTTCCTGCTTGCCAAAGCCTGCTAATCAAAATGGTTTTGATTCCCCTTATGCTGGGGATTGGTTTATCAGTTTTAGGTGTAGACGGACCACCTCGACTTGTACTTGTGCTGCAAATGGCAATGCCCCCTGTTTTTGCTACATTGGTTCTCACTGAAGCATACGAGCTGACCACGATCTAACCGTTACTACCCTGGCAGCGGGGTCCATAGGTCTATTGCTTTGTTACCAGCTTGGTTATGGCTTTTCTAGCTTAGATCAAGTTCTTGAAGAGAATGCGATAGAACCAGCCAAAAGCTACGAGCTCCTCAGGATGCATCGTCTCGTAGTATCAAAGGGTTGGTGTATCCAGGGGTTGTCTGGCAGAAAGTCTACGTAATAATCAGGAGCAATTACTGAGCGTACTTTGTACCAGAGCACAGCCGTCTTGACTTGGTCAATATCAGAGCCGTAATGCTGCTCTAGCCAGGGTTAATGTTTCTTTAAGGTAACGCCCGAATCAAACTAAATCATCGACGAGCAATAATTCGGCTTCCCAAATTAGCAGTGGTCATTGTCAGATCACGTGAAAAGGTTAGAGACCCTGCACTCGATTGCCTGAATCGCCATACGATGAAGTCGCTAGAATTGCTAGCGGTTGGTTGTAAATTCGAGACAAAATGTCACCAGGCCGCAGACCGCCTCTAGCCAAGCAAATAATCTGGTTAAATTCCCAGTTAGATGGGATCTGGTTTACAGCTGTTCAATCTTTTGATGGTATTCTGACCAGGTAACGTAAAGATCTGCCATGAAAAGGTGAAGTTTTGAGAGCTAGTATTGTCTTACTTGATTCTGAGCATGATGTCCTAAAGCTTTAGATTGGGGATGCGGCAGAATCAGTTGCAGTTAGTCTAATACAACCTTAACCTTAAGAAAACTCCTAATCGCGGTTAGAAGCTACCTACTCTACTCAGAGTATAGTTAACGTTCTGAACTAATTTGGTACAACTGCACATGAACTCCGATGAACTAGTTCAACTACTACAAAAAAGCTTTCACGTAACATTAGGCGCAACTACTGCCCTTGTCGAAGTGATTCAAGACCTCAAAAGCAGGAGCAAAATATATCTAAGCTAAGACTGGAGATTGATGAACTTCTTCAAGAATGGTCTACAAAGGCTAAGACAACTGAGCTTGAGGCACGTAACTTTGTTGACGGTGTTCTAGAGCAAATCAGTGGCCAAACTAACTCAAACGTTTCATCGCCAGCAGAGGCTGAAACAAACCCATCCAGTACTGTTTCGAAAACCCAGATAGACTTGCAAGAACTGACGGCTCAGCTTGCAGCAATTCGAACTGAACTAGAACAGCTTCGAAGTCAATCTAGTAATGAGTCCACTACAACTTCTAGTACAAAGGCGATCTTCCTTCAGCAGTAGTCTAGCTCTAGTCGTTATCCCAGTCTTCCTGACCGATCAAGTCACCAATAGAGTCTCTGAGGAGAAAGCCATCTTTTCTCCAACTCATGCTCAATCCAAAGCCATTCCCTAATAGGAATATGCTGGCACAGTGCATAAATTGGTTGGTTTCGGCTAATAACTCCCTTTGAAGAAGTTGACGTGCTCACTTGAATAACATCTACAGAGTAATAGACTGATAAAAACCATAAGATCTTTCTTTTTAGATAGACTAAACTTTTAGAAAACTTTTGTAGCTTCGGCTACTTATCTGTCTTAATTTTCATGCCTTTAACCGCTCAGCTATGTTAACAAACATTTCAAAAGTTGTTAAGTCTTGACATAGGTTGGCTAGATCAACCTACGAGTATTCCTTGTCTCATCAAAACTTCTAGGCAGATGCTAAGCGAATAAACTCTAGCCCGTCAGTTAGGAAGGAGATATTGTGCATCGTTTTAGCCGCTGTGCCTGGAGGTTGGAGTCCCACAGAAGAGGGCGTCGTTTTTATTGAGCAAACACCTGCGCCCATTGTTGTGCTTACTGCAGCTGACACTGACATTCAAACCTTAGCGCAGGCAGTGCCCCAGCTACCCAGTGAGTTTCCAGCCCTGCGAGTCGTCAACCTTCTGCAGCTACAGCAACAGCTGACAATTGATACTTATGCCGAGGAGGTTCTGGAGCAGGCGGAGGTAATTATCCTGCGGTTGTTGGGGGCTACCTTACTGGCCCTACGGCTGGAGACAGTTCAGGAACTCGTGCAGCGTACTGGAGCAGTCCTGGTAATCATGCCGGGAGATGACCGCCCTGACCCTAATCTAATGAGTCACTCCACCTTTGCTTTAGCAACCGTTAATCGGCTCTGGCGCTACTTCACTGAAGGTGGTGTTGAAAATGTCGTGAATGCCCTCGCTTTCCGCTGCCGATACTTGCCTGGGTCAATCCCATATCCCCAGGTCCGCAGGAAAATCCTCGCATTGGGCTGTATCCCTGGCACCCAACAGCCCATATCGTGACTCCAACAGCCCAGGTAGGGATTTTGTTTTATCGTGCCCATTACCTGGCAGGAAAACACGACTCCGATTGATGCCCTCTGTCAAGCCCTGGTGGAGCGCAACTTAGAACCTGTGCCCGTCTTTGTATCGTCACTGCGCGATCTCTGAGCTCCAGGCAGAGTTACTATCTTGCTGGCGAACCCTGGAAGCAGGATGGAATTCAGGTCTTACTCAACACTATTATTGGTTTTTCCTTAGCTAAGTTGGATACTGCTGTCCCCAACCTGAGCTATTAGTGCTTGGATGTACCGGTACTGCAGATCCTGAGTGGCGGCACACGGGAGCAGGGATTCTCAGTTGAGGAGGGCTTTCACCCCGGAGACATGGCAATGAAATGCAGCCCGCCGGAGGTGATGGCCGGATTATCAGCCGCGCTGTTTCCTTAAAGCGGTGCAAACCGCAACCCTGACCTGGAAACGGATGTGGTCAGCTACCAACCCGTCAGGGATCGCACGGTTTTGTCTGATCTCGCTCAAGCCTGGGTGCGACTGCACCAAACGCCTGCTGCGGAGCGGCGAATTTGTCCTGATTTTGGCAAACTATCCCACCCGAGATGGGCGTCAGGCCAATGGTGTGGGGCCTGATACCCTGAAGCCAGTTGTGTTGAGATTCTCAAAGCGCTATACCGGGCTGGCTATCCTTCAGGATTGCCGCAAACTGGGGATGAATTGATCCAGCGTTTTACAGCAGGTGTTACCAATGATCCTGAAGGGACGAGAACTGCGAGGTACAGCAGTGCTTGTCCCTGGAAGAATATCAACAGTATTTTGCGACCTTACTCGCCGACTGTTCAGCAGGAAGTTTGTAGCCGTTGTGGTGCACCTCAGCAGGGGCGATTCAGCGGCTCTCCTCGACATCGCGATCGCAGGTCTGCAGCTGGGTAATATTTTCGTCGGCGTTCAGCCAGCTCGGGGCTATGATCTAGACCCTGCTTGAACTATCACGCACCGGACCTAGAACCCCCATGCCTATCTTGCTTTCTACTACTGGGTGCGCAACACTTTAGCGTCTCAGGCCGTGGTCCACGTGGGCAAGCACAACCAGGAGTGGTTGCCGGTAAAGTGTGGCGCTCTCAGAATCTTGCTATCCAGAGGTGGCCTTGGGGCCACTACCCCACCTGTACCCCTTCATCGTCAACGATCCAGGTGAGGGAGCCTATTGGTGCCGCGTCAGGCAGTGATCTGGATCACCTGACCTCGCCGATGACCCGCGCTGAGACCTGCGGGCCGCTGCAGCAGTTAGAAAGCCTGATTGATGAGTACTACGAAGCTCAAAGCCTGAATCCAACTCGGTTAAGCCTGATTCAGGAGCGATCACAATGTTGGTGCGCCAGAAAACCTCCACCGCGATCTCGGTGTTGATCTCGATGCAGCTAGACCAGAACTGTTATCCGAATTTCTCACCCGTGCTGATGGCTACCTATGCGAACTGAAAGAAGCCCAAATCCGCGATGGTCTGCACATCTTCGGCACTGTCCTCAAGGACGGCAACTGCGGGATTTGGTGGTGGCGATCGCCTGACATCCAGGTTCTGGTCGTCGGGGATTGACCTGGGCCTATGCAGGATCAGCTTTGATTCTTGACCTGTTGACCGCTGATCCGGCCCAGCCTGTCGTTCAAAACCCTACCGAATTGTTGGGATATCATCACCGCCCTGAGGAACAGGGCAGCCACATTGGTGGAGCAGGTTATTGCTGGAACTACTGGGGATGCTGGTGCCGCAACCCAACTGGAACTAGATTGGATTCGCGATCGCCCTCCTGCCTGCCCTGCAGCAAACCGACCAGGAAATTAGCAATTTACTACACGGACTCGACGGGCGCTATATCCCCAGTGGTCCTGCTGGGGCCCCCACTAGAGGTCGCCCGGAGGTCCTCCCTACAGGCCGCAACTTCTACTCTGTCGATATCCGCGCTATTCCTACTGAAAGTGCTTGGGATGTAGGCCGCAAGGCGGCGGAGGCCCTAATCGAACGCTATACCCAGGAAAACGGCGAGTACCCCAAAACTCTGGGCCTGTCTCTTTGGGGCACTTCACGATGCGCACCGGGGGAGATGACCTGGCAGAAGCATTGGCCTTGCTAGGAGTTCAGCCCGTGTGGGATGGCCTGTCCCGCCGGGTGGTGGATTTTGAGGTATTGCCGCTCTCTCACTTAGACCGCCCCCGGGTAGATGTAACGCTGCGGATCTCCGGCTTCTTCCCGGGATGCCTTCCCAATTTGATCGATTTTTTTTTTTTTTTTTTTTAATCAATCTGTTGCCGCAGTGGCAGCCCTGGAGGAACCCCCAGTGCAGAACCCGCTAGCAGCTCAGGTACAAAAGGAGGCCCAGTTTTGGCAAACGGGTAGGATTGATGAGAACCAGGCCCAGGCGCGATCGCGCTATCGCATTTTTGGTTCTAAACCTGAGCTTACGGAGCTGGGCTGCAGGACGATCGAGGCTCAGAACTGGACAAGCGATGCGGATCTAGCCTGTGCCTACATCAACTGGAGCAGTTATGCCTATAGCGGGCAGGGTGAGGGGCGAGCTGAACCAGAGGCCTTTGAGCAGCGCTTGCAGACGATGCAGGTGGTTCTGCACAACCAGGACAACCGCGAACATGACCTGCTGGACTCTGATGACTACTATCAATTCCAGGGGCGGGCTGACCGCTGCAGTGCGGGCTGTGAGCGGGCAGAATCCCCAAACTTACTTTGGTGACCATTCAATCCCGGAAAATCCCAAAGTCCGGCTGCTGCGGGAGGAAGTCGCCCGCGTATACCGTTCCCGTGTGGTGAATCCCAAGTGGATTGCTGGGATGATGCGCCATGGTTACAAAGGAGCCTTTGAAATCGCCGCAACGGTGGACTATTTGCTCGCCTACGATGCCACGGCCCACTGTGTGGAAGACCATATGTATCAGGAGTAGCGGCAGCTACCTCCTTGATCCCACTGTTCAAGAGTTCGTCCAACAGTCAAACCCATGGGCTTTGCGAGATATG
>JAUJON010000143.1 GCA_030447595.1 Thermosynechococcaceae cyanobacterium YX3bin19 | reverse complement strand
TGCGGGTGCGTCACGCCCGTGATGCCCTCCATGTCCGCCGAGATAAAGACCCTCAACGCCGTACATCTCCTGCAAATCCGCACATTTTCTCTGCCTCCAACACCCTCAATACGAGCATCCCGAGAGCACCCCCAAACGCGAGTTTCACGCCAATTGACAGAGATTTTGACAGAAAGGCGCACCAAATGACGAGCATCTACCAGCGCAAAGACAAACGGTGGGTGGCGCAGTACACAGACGCAACCGGGAAGCAAAAGTACCTCTACGCCAGCAAGCGCAAAGAGGTTAAGGCGAAGCTAGACAAGGTTCTTGAGGACCAGAAGCAGGGACTCAAGCAAGACGCGGACAAGCTCACCCTGTCGGAGTATCTGGAAGATTGGTTGAGCGCCACGACGGGGACCGTTGCGGAGAGCAGCCACGACCTACGAAAGCTGTACGCTCGTAAGCACATAGCGCCAGCGTTGGGGCATGTGAAGTTGTCCGAACTGGACGCCATGGCGGTACAGACCTTCTACCAGAGCAAGCACGCTGCCGGTATGCTGCCTCAGACCGTCAAGCGTATGCACGCCACGCTATCCAAAGCCCTCTCCGACGCCGTGAAATTCAAGCTCGTCAGCACCAACGTGGCGCGTGATGCCGAGCGCCCCAAAGTTACCCGGACGGAGATTCAATCCCTCAACTCAGAGCAGGTTGCTAGGCTGTTTGATGCTGCGGCTGGCGATAGGTTCGAATGCTTCTACACCGTCGCCGTTACGTGTGGGTTGCGTGCGGGAGAGAACATCGGACTACAGTGGGGCGATATTGATTTCCAAACCGAAACCTTGCGGGTACGCCGCGCCATACACAACTGCAAGATAAAGAGCCTGAAGTCCGACCGGAGTTACCGGACCATCAAACTCTCTCGGACGGCTCTAACGGCACTAAAGAAGCAACGCGCCAACCAGACGGTACATAGCGAGTGGGTTTATCCGACCGCGACGGGTGAGCACCACAAGACGACCAAGTACCTGTACAAGTCGTGGTATCGGCTCAAAGAGGTTGCGGAACTGCCGAAGCAAACCCGAATCCATAGCTTGCGGCATACGTGCGCTACTTGGCTTGTGTCAAGCGGAACACCAATCCAGGTGGTAGCCGACATACTCGGTAACGACCCTCAAACGTGCCTGCAAGTCTACGTGCACTCTCTCCCCTCTTTGCAGGTGGCAGCAGCCGAGAGCATGGATAACGCACTCAACCAAACCCAACCCGTGAAGCGCCACCTACGCGCCCTGTAAGCCTCACTGACGAATAGCGGGGGATACTCTGGCATCCGGGGTATCCCCTCTTTTTATGGGGCAATGTGGCGCTTGTGCAATGACGTTATGACTTGACTTTTCATGCTTATGTGGTATAATGCGGAGCAATTCGGGGGAAAGATTTTTACCGACGTTCATCAAAACGGCCATGACAACCCGTAGGTAAATCCGTTCTTCTATGTAGGTAAGCAATTAACAAGTAATCATCAAACAAGGGGGAAGTCGCGTGTTGGGAGAGGATAAGGCATTGCCGCCAGTCGGTTATGGCATTCGCGAGTTTGAGGCCATCGCCGGACTAGCAAGACGTATGGGTTACGCGAAGGTCAAGAGCGGAGAGGTTCGGGCGTTCAAGGGCTTGGACGGCAAGCTAAAGGTGTCGCCGCTTGAGGTCGCCATCTATCTAAGAAGGACGGAACAACGCTAGTAAACATACAAATCATATTCGGAGGATTAGCAGCATGAGTTATCAAGAACTTATGGAACGGCACAAGATTCACTCGGACCTTTCCGATTTGACTACGGACGAGAGGCAACTTTACGAGGCATTCCTAGGATTGGCCGTAACTGAAAGGGACCGCCGGATTCTAAGCCGTGCGTGGTTGAGGCATCACAGGGAACAGGTGATGCGCCGTGGGTAACGTCGTACAACTGGACACCGTACAGACAAACGATAGGTTCGAGAAAGTGCGCCTGGGCAGGCGGGGTCCAAGAAAGGAAGTCAAAGTGTACTTGCCCGGGTTGCTCTTGAAGGGTCAATCGCACCTGTTCTACGGCGCGAGTGATACGGGTAAGTCGTGGATTGCCCAGCACGCGGCGAGGGAGTCCATGCAGGAGGGTCTACCAGTAATCTACTTCGACCTTGAGAATCTTTCCGACGTGATGGAGGAAAGGATGCTCGATACCCTGCAAGTGTCTCAGGACGATTTGGACGACTACTTTCATTACTACCCATCCCTTGATTTGACGCTGGACACGGAAAGCAAGCTATGGTTTATGCAACTCTTGGACTCGTTCCCGGAGCCGGGGCTAATCGCTTGGGACAGCCTGCTAGGACACCTATCCTTGTGTGGGTTCAAGGAAGATAGCTCAGACGACTTCGAGACTTGGGCAAGGTTCTATCTGGACCAACCACGAGCACGAGGATGGACCTCTATGGTGCTCGACCACTCCGGCCACGCCGGTACTCACGCACGAGGTACGAGCAGGAAAGACCAGAGCGTGCAGGTCGTTTACAAGGTTGAGAAGAAGCAGGCTTTCGACAGGACGAGCGCCGGTAGGCAGAAGCTAACGCGAGAGAAGGACCGTCTAGCCTACTTGCCGGAGCAGGTAGAGATAGAGTTGGGCGGTACACCGTTTGGGTTCAAGCTCAGATACGACGGTCAGGAGTTTCTAACCAACAGCCAGAACACGGCGCTATTCATGCTCTACAAGTGTGGCATCTCCGGTGCCACGCACGGCGAATGGAAGAGGTCGTGCGAGAACAAGATGAGCGATAAGACGTTCAACAGGGCGGTTGGCTACCTCAAGGGTAAGGGATATGTGGATAAGCCCGACAAGCACTACACGCTCACCAAGAAGGGCGAGAGCAAGGTTTCGTAATTTAGTGTCATTGGGGTATCGGCGTGGATTTAGTGTCATTGGGACAATCCCTTTTATCTATGCCGAATACCCGCTAGGTAGATTTAGTGTCATTCGTCTCTCCCCATAGGGGAGACGATGGCACAAACCCGGCGACACTAGTTTTAGGTTCTGTTCTTCGCACTGGCGCTAATCGATTAGGGATAGGGTAAGGATAAAGGGGCTTATCCCGATAGCAGGATAAAAATTGCTATCAGTAGCATGATTCTCCTTATTTGTGCTGGTGAGTCTGGCCGGAGTTGTTCTAGGTTAGACGGTTGAGGCGTTCTGTTTTCTGCGAAGCGTTCTCGGACCCGAAGTGAAAGCCTAGTGGGGATGCCGAATCAACGGGCCGGGAGAGCAAACTAAAGTTACGAGAGAAGGATTTACGCAGCGGCGAATGTTCTTGAATGCAGCATCGTCGCCTAGCTTACTCGGATGGGCAACCGAGCCGTAACACCTGTGGGTAGCCAGCGGGTGTGTCCGAGTGAGCACATAGGGATGCTATAGGGGTCGTCGTCTTTTTCCAGCCAGGGATTACCTCTGCCCCATAGCGTCCCTTCACGTTCGATATACGCAAACTACAAGGGAGGATGATTTACGTTGGATGCACGACTACTAAACGAACCAATCATTTGTTCACTGGAGGACATTCAGCCCCTCCACATGAGCAGAGACAACGGTAAGGCAGCAGCCAAGCTAAGGGAACTTGCAGAGAGGAACCACACGGCAAGACAGCAGGCCGTGAGTGGGCTCGTAAGGCTTGCCAGTGCAGGTAGGAGAGTAAGAGCAAATGAGAACAGGAGGAACCAGCATGGGAGATAACAAGGAATTCAATCCGTACACCTTTCACGAGGGCTACATGAAGCGCCTACGTGCTGCGGAGCGCGAGTTGACCAACGTAGAAAAGAGGGTCAAGAGCCTCGACAAAAAGCACGAGGAGATACGTACCCGACGTATAGCCCTGGAGCAAGAGATGGACGAGCGCACCACGGCTGTTGAGGACTTGCAGGCCGAGCGTGCAAGCCTACAGGCCGAGTACATGGAGGCCAGTTTCAACGACGACGGTAAGCGCGTATCCGAGATACAGGAGAGACGCGCCACGCTTGACAAGAGCATCAAGCAGCACGAGTCAGATATACGTGCGCTGCAAGGGCAGTTGGACGGGCTTGAGGACAGCACGAGAGAAGCCGCCGAGCTTAAGGTAAGGCTTGAGCAATTGAGCTACGGCAATGCCTACCTGTTTGCGAGTGAGCTAAGGAACATCCTTGTGAGACACGAGTCCAGCCTGAATTCTCGCAAGAGTGAAGCGGAGCGCACGTTGCCGAGCTTGGAGCTGGACACCCTCGAACTGGTACGGGAGGAAGAGATTCCGGGATACCTCGAAGAGAAGCAACGTCAGCAGGAGGCGGTGGAGAGGGCCAAGCAGGAACGTGCTCGTAAGGAGCAGGAGCTTAAGGAAAAGGTCAGCACTCCTTACATCGGGGCAGGCCAAGGCGGTAATCCGAGGGCATCAACCATCGGGGCGGCTACGGAGAGGATTAGGGAGACGCGAGGGCAGTAGATTTACGTAGGATTCGGGGAGATTGTCCGAGGTTTGGGCGCTCTCCCCGCTACGTATATCCCTGTTGTGCAAGCACTACCGAAGCACAACCGCTTGCACAACCCATACGGCGCATAGACAAGCCCTTAGACAATGTTTGCACAATGTTGTCCGAGCAGGGTAATTGCACAATTTAGGAGGTGTTTTATGAGCAAGGAACTCGATAGACAGAACAAGGAAGAGCTACAAGAGCGTGCATTCCAGATGTACGTGGGCGGCTCCACGATGGGCGAGATTGCGGAGAGTATCGGCAAGCACCGCAACACCGTGAGGACTTACATACAGGACCACGCCAACGGGCTTGACCCGGAGGACCGCATGTTTCGCCAGAGGGTGAGCATGGCTAGGCTCGATAAGGTAATCAGGCACGCGACGGACCTCCTGGAGAACGGGGATATTAAGGATTCGAGCCTGTCCCGTCCACAGTTGTTGCACCAGATTACAGCCGCCATCAAAGAGCAGAATAAGGTATCCGGCCTGCACGTCAGCCTGATGCACGTCAAG
>JAUJON010000142.1 GCA_030447595.1 Thermosynechococcaceae cyanobacterium YX3bin19 | reverse complement strand
CCAGCATTAACTCTAAAACTTGTGCTTGGATACTGGCATCCAGCATACTTACTGGCTCATCACAGATTAGGAGCTTGGGGCGAGTAATTAAGGCACGGGCGATTGCCACACGCTGCTGCTGTCCACCAGATAGATCCGCTGGATAGCGTTCATAGTAATCCTCTACTGGCGTCAGACCGACGCGCTCCAGCATTTGTTTCACCTGCCCTTTTGCCTCCTCTGGGCTGGCTAACTGGTGAATCAGCAGGGGGTCAGTAATGCTCTGTCCCACTGTCATTAACGGGTTCAAGCAAGCATGGGGATCTTGAAAGATCATTTGGATCTCCCGCCGTTGCTGTCGTAGTTGCTGAGGCGGCAGCGCAGTCAGATCCTTGTCTAAAAATTGCACTTTGCCGGAGGTGGGGCGAACCAGTTGCAGAATAGTCCGCGACAGGGTACTTTTACCGCAGCCCGACTCTCCCACCAATCCCAGCGTCTCCCCTGCTTGAATCTCTAAAGTGATGCCATCTACAGCCTTAATGGTCTGGTCTTGTTGCGACAGCAGCCGGGCAATGAAATTGGATTCTAGTGTGTAGTACTGCTTGAGATCATGCAGGCGTAACAGGACTGCGGGAGGCTCAATTGGGCGCAGGCTGGCGGAAGGAGTTGCCTGTAGGTGCAGCGCCGCTTGCAGCAGCGATTGCGTGTAGGAGTGCTGGGGCCGCTGGAGAATATCCTGTACAGGGCCAGACTCGACAATTTGGCCCTGATACATCACAGCAATGCGATCACAATATTCCCCGACTAAAGTGAGGTCGTGGGAAATTAACAGCAGTGCCATCTGGCGCTCTTGACACAGTCGAGTGAGTTCTCGCAAAATCTGAGCTGCTACCGTGACATCCAAACTAGTGGTAGGCTCGTCAGCCACGATCATTTTTGGATTAAGCAGTAGGGCCAGGGCGATCGCCACTCGCTGGCGCATACCACCGCTGAATTCATGAGGGTACTGGGTCCAGCGATTGGCTGGAATCTTAACGGCTTCTAGAGTCTTTAAAACCTGTTCTCTGGCTTGGCGGCTCGAAAGTTGAGGTTGGTGGGCCTTTAATGTTTCCAGGCAGTGGTCCTTGATGGTCATCAGCGGATCTAGCCGGGTCATCGGATCTTGAAAGACCAAGGCCACAGCCTCTCCCCGAAAATGGCGGAGCTGAGCAGCTGGGAGATCAAAGACGGAATTTCCGGCAAATATCACTTGCCCTTCAGTACGGGCAGCAGGTGATAACAGTCGCATTGCTGCCCGGCCCAGGGTTGACTTGCCACAACCTGACTCCCCAACCAAGCCTAAGCGCTCCCCCGCTTCTAAGCTAAAGGAAACATCATTGACAGCCCATTGAGGCTGCTTTGAGCCGTTTAAAGAATGGCGCCCTGGATAGGCAACTCGCAAGTTTTCAACCCGGAACAGTGCTTGACTCATAATAGTTGCTCAGCCTTGGGCTGTATCATACTAGAATGGGCCGGAGTTGCACAGGAAAAACAATAATTCCACCTCTACAGCAATTAAAAGCCTCTGCTGTTCTACGCGGAGCAGATCAGCTCTATGCCACTACTAGCCTAAAGCTGACAAGGGTTATAACCAAAGTTGGCGATAGAGAAACTAGAATCAGCCAAACCAGTGAGAAACTGTATCTTGAGAGCCTTGGGGGCTAGGAATGTGCTGGTCGATCCAGTCTCCCTTCTCTTGCACTAAGTGTTCAATACCTTGATGGATAGAATTTTCTAGATGTGACTGTTCCTCTGTGGAAGGAAACAGGGCTTCGTAGGTAGCCTGAGGCGGCTGCCCTGCTGGAGCAGCGGTAAATTTGCAGTCAATTTGGGTTAAGACGTAAGCAATTAACTGTTGGCGTAGCTCAGGGTTGGCAAAGGCTTTTTGGTGGGGATGGTCGGGATACGTCTCCAGAACTTTTGCAACTTCCTGTTCTACGACAGGTATAGCTAAGTTAGCAACGGTTTCCTTCATTTTTTTCTCCGGTTTGCATGACTAGAACAAGTGAAGTACTCCCGGCTATAGAGCCGTGAGCTTCCTGTTTCAACGGCAGATGCCTCTATGTACAAGTACACTTTGGTCTTACTCTCCCTTTAGTGGTTTTGCTCACTCGTGTGGCACTGACACTCGTAGAGGACAGCCTCTACCCAGGCAGCAACCCGCCTCCCGCAGGTTGTTATTCCTTATGCGACACGTTCACCTTGGATTTACTGCAATGGCATACCAGCTAGGCTCACGTCTTTCCCAATCTCTGCCGAGTACATACAAACCCCGATCATGGGCGGCCTCTTAGCCAGTTGGGTAGGTCAACGACCAACCCTATTTTACCAGGTTGAGAACGGACAGTTCCGGGGGTAGAGTCTCTATCCCCGGAACCGTCCTTGGGTACATGTATCCCCAGGCTGTAGAGCCAGGGGACTTATCGCTCCTCAAACTCCCCATTTCGTTAAATACAGCTCTAGCTTCAGCGGTTAAACAATAAATTTCGAGGGAATCTTTAAAGTACGGCTTGCGTAAGTTTCATGATCTTAGCCACTGAACCGGACAGCCAACCCCTCCTTCAGGCAGATCCTGGTTTATTGTCATCAGGAAGGAGGGCGTCACAGTAGCCAATAAGGAGCTGCAGGCGATCGCTAATCTGGGTCCGTCGCTGCTGCTGAGTATGGGCTTGCCGCGCTGCCTTGAGAAACGTGAAGTCTGCTCCCAGGAGACGGAGCTGCTTATTGATCTCTGTTTGGTATGAGCGCACCCGAGACTCTAATTCTGGGAGCAGTTCTTCAGTCTGCACAGCTTGCTGCTGAAAGCGCTGAACCCGCATGAAATCAAACGCCAAATCAGCGCCTGCTGGGTTGGCCTGAATCAGGCTAGACTTTAGCTGCGCTAAAGTCTGTTTCAACTCCTGATAGTGCTGGCGATAAGTTGAGGGTAGCATGGACTTATCGAAGAAATTTGGCGTAATTGGCATAACAAATTTATAATCTTTAATCAAACTTGAATAGAATAGGAAACACAGAGTCAGTAACTTATTTAATTCAAGCCCAAACTTTTCTTTCATAAACTTGCAGCATGAACTTGGCCGCTCCGACAACTTCAACTCCGGATTTTGTGCTTCCTGCTTGGCTTCAGGAGTGCTTAGTTGCGGCGGAGAGCAGTAGCGGCGATCCACAAAGCTTAGACAAAGCCCTAATTCGTAAAGCCTTTAACTTTAGCTATTCCCTGCACGAAGGACAGTACCGGGCTTCAGGAGATCCCTATATTGCTCATCCAGTAGCGGTTGCCGGTTTGCTACGGGACCTTGGCGGTAGCAGTGCTATGATTGCTGCCGGCTTTCTACACGATGTTGTAGAAGATACAGAAGTAACACTAGAGGAAATTGAGGAGCGCTTTGGTGCGGAAGTCCGCCAGTTGGTTGAAGGGGTAACTAAGTTATCTAAGTTTAATTTCTCTAGCAAGACTGAAAGTCAAGCAGAAAATTTCCGTCGCATGTTTTTAGCAATGGCTCAAGACATCCGAGTCATTGTTGTAAAGCTAGCGGATCGACTGCACAACATGCGAACCTTAGAGCATCTGCCAGACAAAAAACGCTGCCGAATTGCTCAAGAAACTCGTGACATTTTTGCTCCCCTGGCAAACCGCCTGGGGATTTGGCGTTTTAAGTGGGAACTGGAAGATCTAACTTTCAAATATTTAGAACCGGAAGCCTATCGCCAGATTCAACAACTAGTGGCTGAAAAGCGAGCCAACCGGGAAGCTCAACTCGCTCAGGCCATGGAAACTCTGCGAGAGCGTTTGAACCAAATTGGTCTAAAACGAGTTGAGATCAGCGGCAGACCCAAGCACCTCTACAGCATCTATCAAAAGATGGAGCAGCAGCAGAAGGAGTATCACGAGATCTATGACATTGCTGCCATCCGGGTGATTGTCCACAACAAGGATGAGTGCTACCGAGCGCTGGCTGTTGTTCATGACTTCTTTCGGCCAATTCCCGGCCGGTTTAAAGATTACATTGGCCTGCCCAAGCCGAATCGCTATCAATCGCTGCACACCGTCGTAATTGGGACGAGCGGGCGTCCTCTGGAAGTGCAGATTCGCACTTTAAAGATGCACTACGTCGCCGAGTACGGTATTGCCGCCCACTGGAAATACAAAGAAACGGGTAACTCCAGCAGTCTGCAGTGGAATCCGAACGATGAAAAATTCACTTGGCTGCGGCAGTTACTGGAATGGCAGAGTGACCTTAAAGACGCCCAAGAGTATTTAGATAGTATCAAAGACAACTTATTCGATAGTGAAGTTTACGTGTTTACTCCCAAAGGCGATGTCATCGCGTTAGCCCAGGGTGCCACAGCCGTAGACTTTGCTTACCGGATTCACACAGAGGTTGGTAATCACTGTTGTGGGGCTCGCGTGAATGGGCGGATTGTAACGCTGAGTACTCCCTTGAGGAATGGAGATATTGTAGAAGTCCTGACGCAGAAAAGTGCCCATCCCAGCTTGGATTGGTTGAATTTTGTTGCCACTACAACAGCCCGCAACCGGATTCGCCAGTGGTACAAGCGATCGCACCGGGAGGAAAATATTCTGCGGGGCCGGGAAATGCTGGAACGGGAGCTGGGCAAAAGTGGCTTCGACGCGTTGCTAAAATCTTCCCCCATGCAAGCATTAGCAGAACGCTGTAATTACCATAGTGTTGATGACTTGCTGGCTGGGTTGGGCTACGGAGAAGTGACACTAAATCTGGTCGTCAACCGCCTGCGGGAATCTGTGAAGGCGCTGCAGCCAACCACGACAGACCCATTTGATGAATTGCTATCCCGAAGCTCAGAGACGCCGTTACCATCGCCTAGACTGCCAACTTCCCGTACGAGCGATTCGCCGATTGCTGGGGTCGAAGGTCTGCTCTACAACTTGGCTGGCTGTTGCAACCCGGGTCCAGGTGAACCGATTATTGGTACGGTGATGCTCAGTGGTCGAGGTATTTCCATTCATCGCCACGGTTGTCAAAATGTGGAAAATATTCCCGGCGATCGCCTGATCCCAGTCAAT
>JAUJON010000141.1 GCA_030447595.1 Thermosynechococcaceae cyanobacterium YX3bin19 | reverse complement strand
ACCTTTACGGCACTCAACGGCGGCCCGGTCTTCAAATTCAACGAAGCCATTTCGTTCCAGGTCAACTGTGAGACCCAGGAAGAAGTGGACTATTACTGGGAAAAGCTATCAGCCGGTGGGGATGAAACGGCGCAGCAGTGTGGCTGGCTTAAGGACCGGTATGGCGTCTCGTGGCAGATTGTTCCCAGAATTCTCGTCATGATGCTGGATGACGCCAATGCAGAAAAATCTCAAAGGGCCATGCAGGCAATGCTGCAAATGAAGAAGATCAATATCAATGCACTCCAGCAAGCCTGTGCCGGATAGCATTTTGCTGGCTAGACCCGCAGTGTTCTCGCAGAAGCTACTTCAACGTCAATACTAAGGCTTGGTTTCTGACCAGCAATCTAACCCATAAACAATATTCACAAGGAGATTGGACAATGAAAGTCATGGTTTTAGTGAAAGCCAACTCAGATTCTGAGGCAGGCGTCATGCCCAGTGAGGAACTGCTGACGGCCATGGGCCAATACAACGAAGAGTTGGTCAAGGCGGGTGTCATGCTTGCTGGGGAGGGACTTCATCCCAGTTCCAAAGGTGTGCGGGTGCGGTTCTCAGGTGCAAATCGAACGGTAATTGACGGACCGTTTACTGAGACGAAGGAACTTATTGCTGGTTTCTGGCTGTGGCAGGTGCAGTCAATGGCAGAGGCAATTGAGTGGATCAAGCGCAGCCCCTTTCAAGAAGGCGAAATCGAGCTTCGTCCCGTCTTCGAAGCAGAAGACTTTGGCGAAGCCTTCACGCCTGAACTTAGGGAACAAGAAGAACGCCTCCGCGCTGAGGTAGAAAAACTTAAACGTGAATGATATGGCGGAGGTTGGTCTGGTATGGCAAGCATTTATTACACGGCTACCAGCCTAGATGGCTTCATTGCCCACCAGGCTAATCCCCTCGAATGGCTATTTCAGTTTGGCGAACTGGAGCCGAATACCTTCAATACATTCCTGCAAAGCATTGGCGCGATCACAATGGGCTCCACCACCTACCAATGGATCTACGACCACGACTTTTTCGCCGAGGCAGAAAATCCGCAACCCTGGCCCTACAAGATACCTGCTTGGGTATTCAGCTCTCGGCAGTTGCTCATCATCGCAGACGCGGACGTTCGTTTTGTTAGCGGTGACGTTAGACGATTCACCAAGAAATGACAATCGCAGCTGGAGACAAAAACATTTGGATTGTTGGCGGTGGCGGCTTGGCTGGTCAGTTTTACGATTGTGGCCTGCTGGATGAAATCGTGATCCAGATTGCTTCTTTAACCCTGGGTGGCGGGGCTCCGCTGTTGCCACGCCGAGTTGATCCGCCCCTTCGGTTGCTCTCAGCGACAACCTTTGGCCAAGATTTTGTGGAATTGCACTATCAAGTTCCAGCCAGATCAATGGAGAAAAGGCTATGAAAAAAGTTACTGGACTCGCACTAGTTTCGATCTTTCTGCTTCACAGCCTAACCGGACTAATCGCGCCAGGGGTGATCGGATTTGAGGGTATTTGGCAAGACATTGCGAATTCAGGTGTCATTGATGCTGCCAAGCCAGATACTCTCCAAATTTGGGGGTACTACTGGTTCCTAATTTCTGGATTGTTTCTGATGCTATTTGGTTGTCTGTGCCACTGGATTGAGAATAAACTAGATCTTCCTTTACCGCCATTTGTAGGTTGGGGGCTTCTCCTGATTGCATGTTTTGGCATCGTGCTGGATCTCGATTCTGGGTTCTGGTTGGTGCTACTTGTCGCTCTTAATGCGATCGCAGTATCGCGATTCAGACGCCAAACCACCTGAAATTGGACTGGAGCTGACCCAGGGTTATTCATTGCTAAGAGCTGTGATCGCACACTCTTGGATCTTCTGTTTCTACTTGAATACGAAAAACAGATGCGTGTTTGAAAGTTGAGGACTTGCAGATTATGTTCAGCATTTTGCAGATTTTGACCGTGATGCTGGTGGCCGTAGCAATGGCCCTGGCGCTCGCCCACGCTCTTGAATTGCCGGGAAAGATGCGGCTCGATCAAAAAACATACTATGCCATGCAGCCTATCTATTATCCAGGCTTCACTATCGGCGGCATCAGTGAGCCTGTGGGGGTGATGTTAACGATTGTCCTTCTATGGCTGACCCCGACGGGCAGCTCAAACTTCTGGCTGACCCTCGTAGCCTTGCTCGGACTGCTCAGCATGCAGGCGGTGTACTGGCTGTTTATTCATCCTGTGAATCAGTTTTGGGTTGAGGGCGAAAACCTAGATCGCTTTAGTTCAGGCTTTTTCTCGTTTGGAACCAGCAAATCTCAGTCTGAGGACAAAACCACTCCGCCAGAGTGGACGGAGTTGCGCGATCGCTGGGAATATTCCCACGTTGCCCGAGCAGGGTTTGCACTCTTGAGCTTAATCGCGCTGGTCATCGTTATCTCGAGCAACAAGTAGCCGAAGTTGGCTTCGTTTCAATTATTGGGGAGGTCTCAAATCATTACACTAGGTCTTTATCGTAAGAAATAGCGACTAGCTCGCTATTTATGAAGCGAGTAACCGTATTCTTGTACCAACACCGAGATCAAATCTGGGGCATGGGCTGTCATCCGCGATATTGTCCCGCTGCACAAGAAGCTGCACAATATTGTGGGGGCAATCTGAAAAACGCCCCTTCGGCAGGCGCGAGGATATAAGTTGCATCAATTGTGACTACTGCTTTCCTATGATTTCTGATAAATAAAGTCGAGTTTAGTATGCTAATTTGTAGATGGTTAAAGATATCGCTTGCCCGATTAAAATAAAATGCCTAAGGTGGTTGACCATGAGCAGTATCGCAAAGAGCTACTCTATAAATGCTTCGATGTGTTTGCTGAGAAGGGCTACGCTTCCCTCACCACTCGCGAGATTGCCAAGGTGTTAGGCGTATCAACGGGAACGTTGTATTACTACTTTCCGCGTAAGGAAGATATGTTTGAGCAATTGATTGAGCAAACATGTCAACAAGACTTCTTGCGGTTTACTAGGAAGCTGGAGGGTAAGCATACACTGCTTGACCGCTTCGGAAGTACTAGAAATTTTATTGTTGAACATGAGGACCGCTTCATCAAGGAGCTGTGTATCTTAGTAGATTTTTGCCAGCAACAAGGTGCTGAGGCAGTTCGCCAAAATATTGCCCTGACGAGAATCCGGGATAACTCTAAGCAATTACTTGCTGATGCCCTTGGGTTAGTAAGTCCAGCAATTGTCGATTTTATATTCGCTCATGTTGAGGGATTGTTGTTAAGACGGTTCTTAGGAGATCCAATTTCGATATTTGAACAAATAGCCCTGCTGGGCAAGATGATTGTTAACTCTGTGGAGAAATGATAGAAACGGCGATGAATAGCCAAGAAAGAGTGACACTTTTAGGAAGTAGCTGTGTTGCAACAACTGAGTGAAATACTAAAGACAAATTTTAGTATTTTTGGCACAAATTGTAATTTGCGATTCAAATTCACAGGTGGTGATAGGGCCTTAACAGGCAGTTTGCACAATGGGTGTAGCTACAATACCTACTCCTAACTAGTCTTTACTCGTAGCAACAGGAATGGTTCTATGAACGTTGAAGATATGGATGATCGCTCCTTGTCTGCACCTGGAGAAATAACTACTTCTGATAAAGAGAGAAGATCGTGACAGTCCTCAACCGCCTCGGCGTGGTTTACAGCGATTTCTCCTGCCTGCTGCAATTGCGTTGGTAATTTTGGGTGGGGTGGGGTGGATTGTTTTTAATCGAATCATTCTACCTCTAATGCTTTTTAGTCAAATGAAGCCAGAGGCAACACGGGTAACGGTAGCAAATCCTAAAACTGCAACAATCGAGGACAGTTCAGACTACGTCGCTAATCTTGATTCACGCCAGTCCGTGACATTGCAACCACGAGTTTCGGGCCAGGTTTCAGCCATTTATGTCAAAGCAGGCGATCGCGTCCAAGCCGGCAAACCACTTCTACAAATTGACGCAACCGAGCAACGAGCATTGGTTAATAGCCGTGAAGCTGCAGTCACTTCTGCTGCGCTGCCGAGGTTGAGTCAGCACAGGCAGATGTTGGCAACGCGAGAGACACATTGAGATCTCTCCAGGCAAGACGAGCTTCTGCTTTAGCCAATCTGCAGCTTAGACAGCGAGAGTATGAGCGAAATAGGAGCTTTTTTTTAGTCAGGGAGCGATTAGCAGACAAACTCTGGATGAGAGACTGAATGCTTTGCAGACTGCTCAAGCAGATTTGAGAGGCTGAAGCTGATGTTCGAGCGCAACAATCAGCTATAAATCGCAGCCAGGCTGGTGTAACCAGAAACCAACAACTCCTGGAGCAGGCGAGAGCAAATGTGAATGAGGTTGAGGCACAGCTGCAATACTACACCATCAATGCCCCCTTTACTGGAACTGTCGGTGATATTCCCGTAAAAAGTTGGTGATTATGTCGACAACTCTACTCAATTATTAACCTTTTCCCAAAACCAAAGACTGGAAGTAGAAATTGCTGTTCCTCTGGAGCGGGCAAACGATCTGCGCGAAGGGATGCAAGTTCAGCTATTGAATAGTGAAGACAAGGGAGTACAAACTGGGCGCATCTTCTTTATTGCCCCAACTGTCGATCCACAAGCGCAATCTGTTTTGGCGAAGGCAGTATTTGAAAATCCGAAGGGCAACTGCGAGCCGAGCAGTATACTCGTGCCAGAATTATTTGGTCGGCTCGTCCGGGTGTCCTCGTACCGACGAGTTCGATCTCGTCTAGGCGGGAGGAATTTTTTAGGTTTGTGGCAACCCCAATCAAAGATTCGGGTTGCAAGGAACTCGCTAAGTCGGAATTTGGGGGAGCGGGAGAAGAGCAAAAGCCAAACCCTGAGCAGATTGTGGGGGCGCAAAAGCCTGTGAAGCTTGGCAAGATTATTGGGAACGACCAAGAAATTTTAGACGGCTTGAGTGCGAATGATCGCATCGTGGTCACTGGGATTCTACAGCTGCAAAATTGCACTGCGATTGAACCAGTGGCGCAAATACCTCAAGCTCCAGAAGGGTAATGGATGTTGGGGAATGGGTTTAGGTTTTAAGCAATTAAGAATTACCGCCTAGCACATACCACCTGCCACTTACAAATAGCAAGAGAGATCCTATGAATTCTTCCATCTCTAGCTTCTTCATTAAGCGACCTGTATTTGCAATAGTCTGCTCAATCATCATTACCCTGCTAGGGATTGCCTGTATTCCAACATTGCCAGTCGCTCAATACCCTGAGATTGCTCCACCTCAAGTCAGCGTGACTTCTAACTATGGGAGCAAACGCGGAAGTCGTTGAGTCTACCGTAACCAACATTTTAGAGCGAGAACTGAATGGGATTGAGGGTGTCCGTTACATCAAATCTACTAGCGCCAATGATGGAACCAGCAGCATTAACCTGACGTTTGAACTAGGGCAAAACCAAGACATTGCAGCGGTGGATGTTCAAAACCGGGTGTCAACGGTTCAATCGCGGTTACCGGGACCTGTAACCCAAACAGGCGTGCAAGTCACGAAAGCAAACAATAACTTCTTGCTAGCAATAGGAATCTACTCTGATCGCGACGAAAGCAAAGGGCAAGATATCTATGATGATA
Source organism: Thermosynechococcaceae cyanobacterium YX3bin19 (assembly GCA_030447595.1). GTDB lineage: Bacteria > Cyanobacteriota > Cyanobacteriia > Thermosynechococcales > Thermosynechococcaceae > JAUJON01. The sequence continues at coordinate 2,137 of JAUJON010000141.1, read as the reverse complement.
TCTATCTCAGCAATTACGCCGATCTTTATATTGCAGATGCCCTTAAACGGCTCAAAGGGGTTGGTGGTGTTGAAATATTTGGTGAGCGTACCTATGCGATGCGCCTCTGGCTTGACCCTGATCGCCTCGCTAGCCGAAGTTTGTCTCCCCAAGATGTCATCTCTGCTGTGCAACAGCAAAACCTACAATTTGGTGCTGGGCAGATTGGGCAACCGCCCGCTGCTCCGGGACAGCAGTATCAGTATTCTGTTAATGCCCAAGGGCGACTGCAAGATATTGAGGAATTTAACGATCTCGTCATTAGAACTACTGAAAATGGAGCGCTGATTAAGCTGAGGGATGTGGGCCGCGCTGAGTTGGGAGCAGAAAACTATGGTTCCGTCCTGCGGTTTACTTCTAGCGATGGCATTACTCACCAAGGTATTGGTTTGGGCATTACCCAACAATTTGGTAGTAATGCGCTAGATACTGCGGCTGCAGTCAAAGAGGAAATGCAACGGTTAGCTGGAAATTTTCCACCCAACATGCACTACGAGGTTGCCTTTGACACGACGACATTTATTGAAGCTGGAGCTGAGGAAGTACTCGTCTCCTTGTTCCAGGCAATTGGATTAGTTGTCGTTATCGTCTTTTTGTTTCTGCAAAATTGGCGGGCTGCGTTAATCATCTCACTAGCCATGCCAGTTGCCCTTATTGGTACTTTCATCTTTGTTAGACTTTTCAATTTCTCGATTAATACCCTGACTTTATTTGGCTTAACCCTGGCAACAGGTCTTGTCGTGGATGATGCGGTCGTCATTGTCGAGGACATTACTCGCCGAATTCATGATGACGGACTGCGGCCTTTAGAAGCAGCGATCGCATCCATGAATGCGCTGTTTAGCGCTGTTATTGCCACCTCCCTTGTGTTGATTACCGTGTTTGTGCCAGTAGCATTTTTCCCTGGTACAACCGGGCAGCTTTACAAGCAGTTTGCACTCACGATTGCTTTTTCTATTACCGTATCTACCTTTAATGCTGTTACCTTTACCCCAATGTTGTCTGCCCTGTTGTTGAGGCGAGAGAGGGCGCCAAATAACTGGTTTTTTAACGGTATTAATTGGGCGCTCGATAAAACCCGACTGAGCTACGGTCGTAGCATTGCCAGGTTAACCCGGCGCAGAGGGATAATTCTAGCCATATTCTCAGGAGCGTTGGTACTTACCTATTGGGTCTACACCTTGGTCCCAGCAGGATTCATTCCCGAGGAAGACCAAGGCGTCTTTATTACGTTAGTTCAAGCACCTGAGGGGGTGTCTCTCAACTACACTGAAAATGTCTTGAAGAAAGCTGAGGCAATTCTGAAAGAAGTGCCAGAGGTTGAGCAAATCTTTGCGATCGCCGGCTTTAGCTTTAGTGGTTCGACACCCAACAATGGCTTAATCTTCGTCACCCTAAAACCTTGGGAAGAGCGGCGGGGAGCAGATCAATCATTACAAGCCATCATTGGTGGATTCTTTCCCAAACCTTCTGGATTATTTCCTAAAATGCTAGGGATTCAGGAAGCAACCGTGATTCCCTTTAACTTGCCAGCAATTAATGGTGTTGGTAACTTTGGTGGTTTTGAGTTCCACCTACAAGATCGGTCAGGTTTAGGATTTAATGCGATCGGGGAAGCCCTCGGCAACTTTATGAGTCGAGCCAGTGCTTACCCATCCCCTGAACGGCCTCAGTTAGCTGGGTTGCGCCCTAACTTCAATGCCAACACCCCCCAAATTTCAGTGGAGGTCGATCGTGACAAAGCTAACGCGCTGCAGGTTCCAGTTGAAGATATTTTCGAGACCCTCCAAGTTTATCTCGGTTCCACCTACGTTAACGACTTCAACCTATTCAACCGGGCTTATCGAGTTTACGTGCAGGCAGACCAGGAGTTTCGCTCAAACCCTGAGGATATCAATAAGTTGTATGTGCATTCACAAACAGATCGCATGGTGCCGCTGAGCAACTTAGTCACAATCAAGCAAATGAATGGTCCTTCAATCATCAACCATTACAACTTGTTCCGCTCTGTCGAGATTAATGGCTCCCCGGCTCAAGGCGAGAGTTCCGGGCTGGGCCGGGTACGCGCGCTGGAACGACGAGTGGGCTTCGCCCGACC
>JAUJON010000140.1 GCA_030447595.1 Thermosynechococcaceae cyanobacterium YX3bin19 | reverse complement strand
TGATTCCTTTGATGAAGAATGGCAAGGGCCACATGAGTTACAGGGGTCATGACTAAGCGTCTTCTCTGAGTCCTACTCGAACCATAAAACGATCAAAACTGCTTTTCCATTGAAGTGAATGAGTCAATAATGATCAGCGCAAATCCTAAGATAATCCTTGTATTACCCTTTGAGTAAGTGGAAGGGAAGGCGAGTGAGAATCTGGCTGCTGATACTGTTAATCATAGGAGTAGGGGTGTTCAACCTGCGCCACTCACCGCCGTCTGAGTCGCCGCCAGTTGGGCCATCAATCGAGACCATCCGGTACCAAACCCACGCTCTATCGCAGAGTACGGTGCATACCCTCTCAATTCCAGCAGGGGGCCGTTTTGTCGTGACTCCCGCCTTGGCCAAGGATTTGGACACCCTTGAAGGCTTTGCTCAAAAGCACAGGGCGATCGCGGCCTTGAACGGAGGCTTTTTTGACCCGGTCAACTACGAATCAACTTCTTACGTTGTTCTGGAAGGAAAACCGTTGGCAGATCCCCGGCTCAACGAGCGACTGATGAGCAATCGGACCCTCACACCTTATCTGAACAAAATCCTCGACCGGACAGAGTTCCGGCGCTACCTGTGCGGAAAGAGACAGGCAGTTCAGTATGGTATCGCGCTCCATAGCCAGCCACCACCAGCAGGCTGCCAATTAGTAGATGCTTTAGGCGGCGGTCCTCGCTTACTGCCAGAGATTACCACAGTGCCAGAGGGCTTTTTGGCTTATGCCAACGGTAAAGTCATTCGAGATCCGTTGAGAAGCAGCCAACCCGATGCTAGAACTGCGGTGGGGATTACTCCTGATGGCACCCTTGTCTGGGCGATGGTAGCACAAAAGCCAGAGTTGACCACCACTGGGATGTCCCTCCAAGAGCTGGCTAATTTCCTAAAAACGCTGGGTATTGAGCAAGCGATGAATCTTGATGGCGGTAGTTCCACGTCTCTTTATTACCAGGACAAGACTGTTTATGGAAAAGTGGACGAAGCAGGAGGTCCGGTCAGGCGACCCGCCAAGTCGGTATTACTGGTTCAACTCTTGAGCCGCTAGCGACTTGAACCGAGAATACGGCCCTTGTGGGGTTGTTCAAGTTACGGATTATCAAGGAGTTTTAGAGAATGCTGGGAAAAGCAGAGATGACAGTACAGGCACGGATTGTTGCTAAGCTGCTTGAAAATAAAGTTGAGGTAGGTAGAGGATGAGCGTTGAAGCCAATGCCCTGGAGCGATTCAAAGTCTTGGCCGCTATTCCTGACGAATGCCAACTTGAGCGGCGGCTCATTCAGGGAAAACTGTGCCTGCAGGTGGACTGCCCCAGCTCGGCAATGGCCGATAGCCTTTGGCGTAACCAGTACACATTGGTTAAGCCGCTAAAAGAGCTCGGCTTAGCGGAAAGAGCTATAATTCTGCACCGGGGAAGGGTTTGGCATCCCGCTTTTCGTGATCTCTGGTGAACCCTGTTTAGTAAACAAAGGAGGACTATGCCTGGAGGAACAACTCCACGAGGGACACTGGTGCTAGAACCCGGCACACTTTGGGCAAGCGTGACTAAGAGAACGAAGCAGGCGCTCCAGTGCGGTGCCCTCCAGCCACTCTCAACAAAGTGCGAGTTTATCGAACAGGATAACGTTCATTTCGTTATTCAAGTTTTGCCCAACCTTGCCCGTAAAGACGAGGCCAAGCAGCAACAGCAAACCACTACCTCCAGAAAGGAATTTAACCCGTTCCTCCCCTACGAGGAGGATCTGTTTGTTGCCGATATCTACCCCACACATGTATGTCTGTTAAACAAATTCAACGTGATCAATCATCACCTGCTGATCGTCACCCGCTCTTTCGAGGAGCAGGAAAGCTTGCTGACCTTACAAGACTTTGAAGCGATGAGGGCCTGCCTAGCCGAAGTGGAAGGACTAGCCTTTTACAACGCTGGGAGGACCGCCGGAGGCAGCCAGCGACACAAGCACCTGCAGCTTGTTCCACTGCCGCTGGCACCGAGGGGGCCCAGGATACCCACTGAGCCTCTACTCGCTGCCAGCTTCCAGAAGGTTGGCACGGCATCAGGCTTTCCTTTCGTGCACGCGATCGCTCAGCTAGACCCCCACTGGATAGAATCCCCCTTGGCAGGCGCTGAAGCAACCCTCTCTTGCTATCACAACTTGCTAACTGCAGTAGGCCTGCAGCAGGGTAGCAACAATCGACAGTCGGCTGCCTACAATCTTCTCGCCACTCGACAATGGATGCTGCTCATACCACGCAGCCAGGAGTCCTTCGAGTCGATCTCCGTCAACGCGCTAGGTTTTGCCGGCACTTTACTAGTGCGAAGCGAAAGGCAACTACAGCTTCTAAAAGACCACGGCCCTATGACAATTCTCAGCAAGGTTGCTGTACCGACAAAATAAGCATTTTCGCTGTCAGGAAGATAGCAATAGCATCAGTATCAATTACCGTTGATCTTTAGCACATGGCTGACGATGCCTGACCTTACACCACAACTGTGTATTTCTTGCGAGTCAAAACTGCTAATCCCAACACTAAAAAGGTGAGTATCCCAGCTAAGTACAGAGGGTAACGATAAGTTGTAGGGTGAGACTGATCAATCAGTACTCCAGCAATAACCGGTCCTACAGCATTCGAGATACTCAAATAAGACGAATTCAGCCCCAAAGCAGTACCCTGGTCTTCTAACCTAGCATTGAGAGAAATTAGCGTATTAACCATCGGCTGAACTAGAGAATTAAAAATTGAAAAAAGTATACTTACTCCAACAAAGTAATAGACACTTGGCCAGATTGGCATCAGAACAAAAGATAAACTTCGAACAAACAACGCTAAGAATAGTATAGTTATTAAACTAAATTTGCGAGTCAGAATTCTAACTCCCTCAGTCTGCATTAGTAGACTAAGTACCCCAAACAAAACAAATATTAACGTTAAGGACTCCACAGTTTGATTCAGCACATTAATATAGTAGGGCTGAAGGGCATAGGTAAAAATAGTGAAGGTTGTACCAATAAAAAAATTAATAACTAGAAGAATTCCCAATTTAGGGATTGCCAGACCTTTAACTAAGTTTCCTAAACCCAAATCAAAAATATTGTGGGCTCGCTCAGCTTTATTCTTGATCGTTTCAGGTAGAAAGAAAATAGTGATCAAGAGAGCAACTAGGGCAATCACACCTGAAACTAAGAAAGAAGTGCCTAAGGAAATCTGTTGTGCTACCAAACTAGTGGCTGGCCCTAAAATAAAACCCAAGCCAAAAGCTGCTCCAAAAATACCAAAACCTCTGGCTCGATTTTCCTGATTTGTTACATCTGAAATAACTGCTTGAGCTACTGAGTTGTTACCCCCAGTGATTCCATCGAGCAGTCGAGCTATAAAGAGAACTGCTGCAGTCGTTGCAGTCCCAGCGATGAAGTTAGCTATCACCGTTCCAGCCAAACTGATAATTAGCAACGGTTTTCGCCCAAAACGATCTGAAAGTTTACCAATAATGGGTGTTGCTAAAAACTGTGCTAAAGAATAAATTGAAAACAACAAACTGGTTTGAAAATCACTGAGTCCAAATTCCTTCCCGTATAAGTAAATGATCGGAATCAAGATTGTTAGACTAAGAGAATTAATAAAAGCAATTAAAGCAATAATCCAGAAGCTTCGATTCATAGAGTTGTTTTTACTCTCTAGCCGTTATGCTTAAGTACAATGGAAAGGTTCGGATTTAAGCTGGGGACGAGATGAGCCGCCTACTCTACGAAAAATCAGTCTCCCACAATGATCATTTGATTATTCCCTTTGTGTTTGGCACCGCTGATGGACAATCCCTTTACTCCTACAAACTTCTTTCTGGTTCAGGGCACAAAGGTAAATTTCACCAATCAGAGAATCCGGGCAAGCTCTATTCGAGCGGTATTGACAGCATTCTGAATATTGCCAAAGAATTTCTGGAGCAGAATCTGGACAGCAGAGCTGATAGTGATGGGTTCAAGCGTCGGTATACTTATCGCCATCACTTGATTATCGTCTCAGAAGTGTCTGGAAAATACTTCTATGACCACTATCCCCCGGACAAGCTGCAAAATATTGCCGCTCCAAAGTTGTTCAAGACCGAAACTGACTGTTTGAACTGGATTAAGCAGGGGCTCGGCCTCCAGACTACAGCATTTGGAGGACCACGCCACAGCCTTTAAGGCCTACTTTGATCCTTTTAAGAGTGGGGAATGGCGCAGCAAAGTCTTTAAATGAAATGGGGCGATCGCGGCCCATTTTGACTTGTCCTCAATGGTCGGCAAGAGAATCTGGTGATAGGTAATCGCGTGGTGGAGAACCTCCAGGATCTGAGCCAGTTCAAATGCTTCCAGGAGACGGCTCATTGGCTCATAAACCCTCCACGGTTCCAGATAGGCAGTCTCTAGGCGCGATCGCACTTGGGAAATATTGGGGAACCAACCCTCCTGTTCAATGGAGCGAAAAAACAGACTGAGGCTAAAAAAAGGATGGGCGATCGCGCAGTCGGACCAATCAAAGTAGAGCGCACCCTGATCTGTAAGAATAATGTTTTGGGCGTGGAAGTCTCCATGCTCTAGGGTGTGAGGTATGCGATAGCCAGAAAGTTTGGCACATAAAGCTTGGAGCTGGGGTGCTAAACCCTGGAGTTGAGCGATCTCCTCTGGGGATAATCCCCGCATAACGGGCAGGTCAGCTAGTAAAGAATCAATTTGTCCTGCTAACTGATCCAACCGTCGTTCCGGACAACCCAAATCTATTAATCGATGAATCCCTTCAGCCCCATCAATCTGCATCTGGGCAAACTGGCGCAAGGCTGACTGCCAGAGAGTCAGATCTAATACCTGGCTGAGAGGCTGACCTCCAAAGTCCTGCATTAACATCCAGTGCTGTTCTGGGTGTGTAGCTAAAATCTGGGGTACCTGGACTGGGTAAGATTCTGCTAGCACCTGCTTCAGCCGTATCTCGTGGGCAAACAGAGTTGGAACTGCCTTGAAGTACCGCTTTCCTACCGTTGTCCTTACCTGCAAAATACAGGAGCGCTCCCAGGTGCGTAATTGCCACACGGGACCCCGGACAGTTACTCCTCGGCTCGGCGAGTGTGTTTGTCTCCAGGCGACCGCCTGCTC
>JAUJON010000139.1 GCA_030447595.1 Thermosynechococcaceae cyanobacterium YX3bin19 | reverse complement strand
GCGCTACGCAACTGACGACGAATTTAAAGTCAAGGTTGATAACTATCGCAAAGCTGCCGCCCAGCAGGAAGGACTCATAAAATACCTTCAGCAAAATCCCGAACAGAAACGCCAATTCTTGGAGGCAATCGGGGTAGATGTGGATTTTGAGCGCAACCCTGAGCGTGTCGCGGTATTCGAGGAGATAAACCGACAGCTTTCGGAAGATCGCACTGCACACTACGAACGGCGGACGAAAGGATGCCAGAGTTCTGTCCATGTCTAACTTGGCATGGAACAGGAAGTTTTTCTTCATATCGCTTTAGTGGCGAACAAAATTTTTAATCCCGCTATGTCCAAAGGACAGGCGGGATTTTCTTTTGCTCAGAGGTTGTGATGAACATCTTTTGGGCGATCTCGCCATCTAAGCCTGGAATTAGTGAAGCGAAAAAGCAGAACATACCGAAAGCGATGATGGAATGGCTGAAGGTTTCTACTATAAAAGGCACAACTCAAAAGCCGCTAAAGTTCGCCTCAAAAGGCACTCCTTATCAGTAAGCGAGGAAATAGTTCAAATCATCAAGCAAGTCCAGGTCGGAATCAAAAGGCATTCCTTATCAATAAGCGAGAGAGGTAACCCAATTGCATAGAATTAGCAGATTTTAACAAATCATATGAGCCTCACTGAATACAAAAGTGGCTGTCAGAACGATTTGGATGGCGGTTTTGCCAGTGTGAAGTTGCCATGGAATGAACACCCACAATGAGAACAAATCGGGCTGAGAGGTGGTGGTAGAAAAGGCAGCAATGTATTAGTTGATAGGATGCTTGAAATAAAAAACGCGACGGCGGCCATCAATTTGGCCACCGTCGTGGTTATCTTTGAGTGGTTTGCTGATTATGAGCGCGGTTGAAGTTCTCTCAGTTCGATGAGTTCGACGTCCGTGCCCACACTCAGGCTATCGAGAAGGCCATCGCTGACGCGCACCGGAAGCATATCGTCCGCGCGCAGTTCGTCGTGTTCGGCCCGCAAATACTCCTCAACCTCGCCAGCCAGTTGGCGCAGGTCTTCGGATTCTTGGGCCTCAAATTCGTGTTCTTGCCCGTGCAAGCTGTAGGTAATTTTCATGGTTGTCCTTATTAAAGATGGGAAGGTTGGTGCGCGAACAGTGGTGTTCGCGCACCAAGTTTGAAGTGGATTGAGGCCGCAGTTTCTTACAGCCAGTAATCTAAGGCGACTCCAATGCGAGCCGTGTCAATGATTCTGTCGCTGAGGCGTTCGCGGCGGAGACCATGTGTGTCACGCAGCGAAGTGGAAGACCAGCCACGTAATTTGGGCGCTCCCGACTCCAATTGCACTACGACACGATAGCGGTAATCATCACTAAGTGCCGGACGCTCCCGTAGCGCATTACGCAACTGTTCGACGTAAGTGTTGAATCGCTCGTCTCCACCGCCTGTGTCGGTGGTGTCATAGTCGAGGCCCAAGTCGTAGCGTTCCACCAGTTCGTCGCTGTTGGCGTTCCAGATTTCCAAGACGACGCTTTGCAGATAGCGGCCTGTCACCCAGGTTCGGAAGGAGTTGGTGAAAAGCTCGAAGTGATCGTGCATATAATCGAGTTCAAGCCCGCGTTCTTGCACGACTTCTTGCAGCACGCGCAGCAGTTCGTTGGCGACGTAGGTTGTGGAGCGTGCCCACACCTGGACGCCGACGCCAGTGTGGATTTTAGTCTGTGTCATTGGTGTTCTCCTTCGTGCCGTTTTCACCCTCGAAAAGCGTGATTTCGGTTGGGTCGAGCGCGACCATACGGGCGCGCAGACCAATGGAGCTGTCCTGCGGAGCCTCGAAGAGCCGAAGCAGCGGTTCAAAGCGCGAGGCGGGCATAGTTCGCGTTAGGAAGAAAGTCAGTTGGGGAAGCGGTTGGGAGCCGGTTTCAGAAGGCGATTCCAGCGCGGCGACGGGCGGCAGACTCAAATCTTCGCCCGGATCGACCTGTCCATAAATTGGGGCGACGCACAAGCGCAAGTCGCCCAAATCCAGTTCAATGATGCCACCTTCAAGGGCGTGCATCGTTAGAGCGTAGCGCGCCAAGGGACGCAGTTCATTGAGCGATTCCGCCAGAACTTGACCGCGCGTATCTCCGCGCGCTTCGAGAGTCGCGGTGCAAAAGCCGATAAAGGCATTCCAAGTGCCATCCGGCGCCCGGTTCGGCACACAGGCCACACGACGCTCAATGACCATCGCCACTTTTTTTTCGATGGATCCCGGCCCATTTGTTTTGGCTTTCCCGAGTAAAATGGGCGTAGTCTGATTAATTTCAGCTGCTAAGGGCTGTTGTGCCTCGTCGCCGAGCGGCAAGCGATGGACGCCGTTTTGTTCGGGTTGCGGAAGTGCGTTCTGCGCTTCCGCTATGACGTCCGAGCCGTCCGTGGACGGTTCGGTGGCACGGATGAGATCAGTTTGTGAAGTCATGAGTGTAGATACCTCCGGTTTGACGATGATGTTCGGCTTGGGCGTGGAGCGTTTCGGCAGCTTGGCACAGGTGGGAAAAATCAAGCGCTATCGGGTCAGCGACGCACGTCAAAGCGGCGATCAGCAGGTGGCGCAGTTGGCGAGCGGAAAGTCCTTCGCAAAGGTTGAGAAGGCGATTGCCAGCCTCACTGTGAAGGTGGTGGCGCAAAAGCGCCAGGTGTTCGGGGCTACACAGCCCCTCTAATTCGTTGAGGGCATCGCCCAAGATACACCGCCGCGCTGGGGAATCGGGTGGTGGCACATGGAGCGCCAAATCCACCCTTTCCAGCACAGCGCGATCAATAGCGCGTGGCAGGTTGCTCGTCAGCACGAAAATCGTGTTGCGATGAGCGCGCACAAACCCGTCGAGCGATTCGATAAAGGCGTTGACGGCGTAGAGCGTGTCGAGTGGGTTGGTGTCGGGGCTGACATCCGCGCGGTTGGTGCCGATGGACTCGACCTCGTCAATGTGAATGAAGGTCATCTGACCAGCCGATGCGATTTCGCCCAGTTCTCGGAAAAGCGCCAGGACGTTTTTTTGCGTCCCACCGCGTTCGCCCGAAGGCAGGGCGTGCGAATTGACGCTCAAGAGAAGGGCATCACCGCGAAGTCCATTGGTGTTCTGGTTTTGCAGACCACGGGCCCAAGCATTGGGAAGCCCGCTTGCGCGAGGCTGGTTTTGCCTGGCCACGGTTCGCCAAAAAGCAAAATGGCACGTCGCCGAGCGAGCGCCATATCTAGCACCACCACGCGTGAGCCATCCTGCACATTGACATAGCGCAGCAAACGATCTTTAATGTCCCCTTCAACGTGATGCGCACCCACTCCTCGTCGAGTGGCATCGGGCAGACGCCAGAGGCAGCAAAGCGCGTTTCATTGGGCGGTGCACTCTTTTTGTCCGCACAGGCGTGCCAAGGCTTGCGCCATTCGGCGCGCTGACGCGGGCGGCACTATCCTTCCGGTCAAAAGTTCCGGAAAATCCGCATATTAACCTCCTGAAAATTGAGGATTTGCGAGCCGAAAATCCTGCTGGACCGAGGCAATCTCCCGAGCAAAGACGGGCATCGCTCAAAGCCAAACACTGTAATTGGTGTGGCTATCAAAGGAAGACCAGGTTAAAAGTCAATTGACGCTTTACTGAAAAAATTTTTGACCCTCAAAATTGGGCGAAGACTCAAAGTTCGAACTGGTGTGAGTTTTCGTAATGCGTTGGACTCTCCCTCATCATCAGAAGTAGACTTTGACTCTGGCGCCAAGTCAGCCTCAATTTTCAAACGCACCACACGAGCAACGTCTCCCAATCTTCCGTGCCGCGTCGCCGCCAGCGACGATTCCAGACATCGGAGGGGATCTAAACCATCGGCGTTGCCGATATGCTCACTGCGCAATATTCGTGCCCGCGTTTCAAAATCAGGCTCATTCTGAATGCGTTCCAGGTTATAAAGCGCGAATCGCGTTTTCCCAAGCTGGGTCTTGGGTAAAAACTCCGGAGGCGTGCCAAAAGCAATGCCCGCACACGAGGTCTTCATCTTTCTGCACTCGTTCCATCACAATTGGCAACGCGCAACGCCTGACCCGGCCAATAAGGCGCACCCAGCATCCCCAACGCACAGCAGGCTCCTCGTCATGGAGCAGATTATAAAGCAAAATAGGCGCGCATTCGTGATGTTCGCAAAATTCGACTGTCGCAAAGCCGCACCTTCCGCCACATCGGGGTCAGAACAGCGCAAAGCCGCCAAACGAGTTGCAATCAATGCGGAATCGACCAGTCCGGATTTGCCGAGCAAAACTTCATCGTGACGTCTAGTAGCGTGCTGAACCCGGTCGCAAATCATCGCACCCAACCAACACAGCAGTTTCGCTGCTCTATTGGAGACGACTGGTAGTAGGATTGGGCCGTTTGCAACGCCCTCCCAAGATGCGTCGGTTTCAATGCCCACATCATGTGTGTCGCGTTGGTATAAATCAGCCATTTTTGATATAAATGGAACCATTTCTCTTGGATGAAATCAGAACCCTCTTCCGATGTTGAAAAATCTTCGCTTAGAAATTCAGGCTTAGGCTCCTGTGATTTTGCAACTTTGCAGAGGCGTTCCTCGTTGAACTGTTCGATGAGATATTCCAGTTCATCCAAAACGGCGCACAGTGGCGGTTCCCACTGCTGTTCTTTCAATAAATTTCGTTGGGCTTAGGTCAAATTGCATCCGATGGCGCGCATGGCACAAAAATCGGGCAACCAACCAACGCACGACCTCTATTTCCTGCGAATCGCACACAAATTCAACCAAGCTGTGTCATCCAGATTAGCACTTGGACGTGCGTCCCAACCACGCGACCAAGCACAGCGCTCTTCTACCGCCAAACTGTTCGAGAAAGGAGTCTATTTTGTTACGCACTTCGCCCTCAATCGAGTTGCGGCGGCTCTGGCGCAAGGGCCAAAAACAAAGTTAATGGCTTCACGCCGCACGCGCGTCGGAATCAAACCAGTGTTCCAAAACTGCACGCGTTGACTTTCGTCACCCTGACCACGTTTGCAAAACGCCTCAATCGCTCCGACCACGCAATGTTCCGAATCATCCACTAAGGTGCGAACGATGGATAGGGACTCTCCAAGCAGAGGCCCAAACACCCCGCTAACTTGCACGCACGCGGTCAAGTGGTTTTACTTTCGGCCAACTGGCGCAATATCTTCAAAAGAGTGGCACATCGCTCGACGTATCGTTCTTCGGCTTCGGAGTCTTGAACCACATCGCACTTCAAAGGTCTCTCAAGACATAGCGGAAATCGTCCAACAACAAAGGCGCCGTCGTATGGAGGATTTGTAGGACAGCATCGATTTGCTCCTTCTAAACTCCCGTTCGACGCCACACTCGCAAGGCTTGTCGATGTTCTGCCTTGAGATGATCGCTATAGGTCTCTTGCAAGTAAAAAGTATTGAGGGGAGAGGTCAAAAACTGTGTGCGTTCAATAGTTAAGACCAAGGCTTCTTCCCATGCCGGTTGCCAAACGCGGTAAAGAATGGGCGCTTCTGTTTCAACATCGGAGTGACTTTCGATATCCATTCCGATAACGCGCGTGAGGCCAGGCATCTCCGAAAAAGTTGATGCAAAAAAACGAAGTGTCATGACGTCCTCCGCTGCATTGCCATCTTCACAGTGTCACCGCTTCCGATGTTTGATGCTTCCTGCTTTGGTAAGAACCTCTCCACTGGTCGACAAATACACTGGGACGTGGTCGAATTCACGTCCGTTTCAATACGGTGGACGCTTGGCAGGGTAGCTAATGCCCAGGCCGCCCGTTTACCATGTGGAGTCTCCAGCAACTTGTTCCCATCACTGAATAATGCTTGGGATTACGCACCAAAGACCTCCGCGCCAAATGCTAACTATCCATAACGTATCGGTAACACGTTGGCTGACGGCTTTGTCCTCGCTGTCGATAAGTCGCCATATAAATTGCAAGTCTTCTGGACGTCCGCAGGCACACAATAATCGAATGGCCGTTGGGTCTTTGTTGTCAAGGCAAGGAAGAATAAGCGGTCGCACAGAATTGCTACGTTCAATCCAGCATAGCAACCGCGTCCTAGATAGAGTGTGATTCTAAACAAGGTTTGAGACACGCATCAAACGCCTGATGTGTGTCGTTGGGCTGTTCGTCCGACCCTCCTCCAATGTGACAGTAGATTCTGCAGTTCCATACGCTGAGCGGCGGAGGCGAGTGGTAAAAGCTGTTCAATCTCGGTCTTCCAGCCTCCGTTTTCGAGCCATTCGAACGTTACAAGCTGCTTTTTTGGCTGCAAAATGGTCTTTTTGATCGAGTTGCAGCGCTCGCACCATTCTGGCAGCAGGTTCCGCTCGCTAAAAGTCGCGGACTGATTGATGACTAAACCGAATTTTTGCAGTTTTTTGCGGTCAAGCCGCAACGTATGACGCCAGATGTTCGCCGAGCGCGGCCTGTCTGAAAATAGAGTTTCATATTTGAGTGCCCTTAGAGCGTGTTGAGGACTTTCTGAATATAAATGGCTTTAGAAAGCCAACAAAGTTTGATTGCGGTAGAACTGAGGTTTTGAAAGGCAGTAAATCCTCTCCAAGTGGCCGTTGATGGCAGATTTAACGCTTAATCCCATCAGAAAAGTCCTCAACACGCTCTTAGCTCAATAACTCATGATGCAATCGCGTCTTATGTGTGGCATGAAGTTCGTGCCAAATCTGATTTCCATCAACCAACTTTCAGTAAACCTCTTGCAAAGTGTATTTTTGCTCATTTTGGAAGTTGGCCGTTACGACTTTCAACTCGTCATTCTGAGGCTCCCTCTGAATGACTGAACAGGAAGGGATAGCACTTTTGCAAGAGGTATAGTGTGGTCATGCGAGTGGCGCTCATCAAATTCGTTTTGGACAACTGCTCCAAAATTAATCGCATTCTCGCTTTTTTCTGGACCTTGTTCATTTAGAAAATCGGTGTTATGGGTAGTAATTCGATTTTACCATTCGTCGGCGCCCCAGCACGTTGCTTGTCCACACATTCCAGCATCGCAGAAGCCGCGTCGTCCAATTGCATTTCCACCACGCCGCCTTTTTCGATCATAATCGCGGCAAGGATTTCTCCATGCCCCAACGCGCCAAATCTTTTGTTGAGATTGCTGGTGTTGGCCTGATTCCCGTGAAAATCACGGGTGAGAGATTTTCGATGGCGCTGTCGTAAATGGCACTACGGGTGATGAGTACGTTTGAAAATGCAAGTTCGTGGGCAGCCAGACACGTCAGGCGCAGCAAAGAAATTAGTTGGTAAGCGGTTACCTTCGTGCAACCCCATTTTCGAGTACCTTAAGAACCACCACTTACACCCGCCAAGACAGCCTGGGCAACTTCGAACTTAGTGCCGGCAAACGGCACGAAGGAATATCCGCCTTTCCTCACATAGCGCGCGAAGACAGTGCTGTCGGACATAGTACTTCTGATTTGCGAGCGTCACCAAAAACCGGCAGAAACACCACTTGTTGACGCACCACCTCTTGAATCAACAACACCCCTTGGTTTTTAAAGTCGCTCTTTACTTCAGATTTAATCCATCAAATGCGACCAGCAAGTCGGCACCTCGTCCAATCCTTGTGAGCCATGTGGCGCAATCTTGCCGATTGCCTCTACGGTGTCCCAAATGTTTGTTGTTGGCTCCGGTTAATGCCAGACGAAAAAGCAGGGGCACCGAGAGAATAGCTGCTTCATCTTCGACGGATAACGCTTCAATGATGAGTTTGTCTACCTTGATTGTCTTACCGGCTCCTCCCTCTCCACTAAAAGCGAGCTTGATTTTCAGGGGATTTTATTGCCTCTTCCAACGTGGTCGGTTGCCCTTCGCGTCAAAATCTGAGTTGAGTCGGATGATTTGCACACTTTATAATGCTCACGGAAAAAAGGAATTGGGCTCGACATCTGGAAACCAGCGTTGCACCCGTTGGGGGATTGTGGCGTTTAACAGCGCTGGCTATGCCCGTCAAAAGTGTCGAACGGCCTCGGTAGAGCCGTATAGCTCCGTCCCGGCTTTCATTTAATCCCTGCCACCAGTCCTCGTGCGCCCACCATGTGTTTTCGCGCGAAACCAAGAGCCATCGGTTTCGCGCAATGGGGCTTTCAAAGATTTTGTGAAAACGATTCCAGAGTGCGTTGTTGGTGGAATCCAAGCCATGCACTACAAAACAAAAGCCGCCGTCTTCAAGTCGAGCGCGCACTACGGCTTCATCAACAACGTCTTGGGCGCGCTGAAGGATGGAAACTACTATGTCGTGCAATGGAGTATTGTTTTCCAGGTCCTGGGCATCCAAAATCACAGGGACAAGTGCCCCTCGTCGCAGGGCCATTGTGCCAATAGCTTCTTGTCGTTGCTGCGCCAAACAATAGGCGATGCGCCGGGCCACATTTGCACTGTCCTCACAGTGGCGGTGGAGCAGCCATGCTCGACCGCGTTCTATCTTGAGCGTTTCTTGAGTGCGCTGCAAAGCAGAATTGAGCAACGAATCTTCGTTTTTCACCGAACTTTTGATCGCCAAAAACTTGGTGTAGCTGCGCCAGGGGTCAAAGAGCAGACCGTCTTCGAGGAGGTCGCGCAAATGCGAAATAGGAACCAGTTCCAGAGACTGTCCGCTCGAAATTGCACTCCGATTCGCCGAGGGCAAAACGAATGCGCGAAATTTATCAGTAATCGCCTCCATTTTTTCAATGATGCCGCCCACACCGGAAATACCGCCATCAGGCGTAACCGCTCCCGTGACGGCGACATCTCCGGCTACTCGTGTCCCAATTTGTTGGCCCGTCACCCGCGCCAAAAGCGCCAAAGCAACGGCTACACCCAGAGAATCGCCGTCAAAGGCCATGAGGCCACCGCCTTCGATAGCCACTGAAATCTGATAGTCGGGAATATCTGGGGCACCGGGAAGGGTTCGCATCAGGCCAAGCATCACACGCCGTGCGTTTTCGGTCGAAGAACGTATCCCTTGGCCTTCAGGTGTGTCGGGCACAGCAAATTCAAAAGTGACCGCTTCCGCCTTTTGCTGCTGAGGTGGAGCCATTGTGACCAACACGTCGGCCACGAAACCCGACTTGGCGCTTCCTTCCGGAGAAACGAACAAGCCAGGTACCCGATAAGGAGAATTCACTGATCGAGCGATGAGGCGCTGTAACAATCGTAACACTGCATCGTCAGTGTGCGAAAACAAGGTTTTAAAGGCTTGGGACAGCAAATCCGGTAGAAAAGGAGTTGCCAAGTCACTTGATGGACTTTCAGCGACTCCCGTGGGTGAAGCCGCATGATAAGTTGTGATTTGAAAGCCAATCTTCTTTGTCTCTACGATGGGCCAACCAGCCAGTTTTTCCACCACTTCCATCGAAATAGACCTACTTCCTATGGCTTCTTTCAACTTGATATGGGTTTGTCCGATGGCGACAGCGAGGTCGGAAACATCGCTGGTGAAGTGGGCTTTTTCCTTTTCCCAAAGCGACTCACCCAACAAAAAAATCGCTCGATCCAACAGGCGACACACTTCACCGGAATGACGTAGCAATAGGCGCTGCGCTTTTTCAGCTTCATGCAGCTGCCGATTTAATTTGGAAAGCCGCTTGAAGCGAGTATCTTCGCAGAGATCGCCGTTTGTCGCCTTAACTTCTTGCAAGACGGATAAATAAACCCACAACGGTGATAACAACTGCGCGACGTGAGCCGCGACTGCTTCTGGCGATTCTCGGTGGGGAGATTGGCGAGCTTTGGTCAGTGCTTGGCTCAAAAGTGAGAATTCAGTGGCGAGAGTTTCTTCCGATGCAATCGTTTGAACCCAACTGCCCACAAACCCGCTAAAGCTTTCGTCGTTGAGGTCGGCACGCTCCTTTAGCCCACGAATTCCTTGCCAGAGATGAGTGAGAAGGGGTGTTTCCATTTTGAGCTTCTCCCGTTTCCGTTCATTGACATCTCCCAGTCCGCGCCTTATGACGCGGAGTGGGAAAGCAGGATTTTTAAGCGGCGTTCCAGGCCGGGAGCCAGGGAAAA
>JAUJON010000138.1 GCA_030447595.1 Thermosynechococcaceae cyanobacterium YX3bin19 | reverse complement strand
TCTAGGGTGGCCCATTCTAGCCTCTGTTGTTGGGCAATCACGAGTAATGCATGCAGCAAAGCTTGTCCAAAACCTCGGCACTGATATTCTGGGTGAACCGCTAGGATTGTAATATGTGCTTCTTCTAGGACAGACCATAAACAACCTAGTCCTACAAGTCTTTCTACTGATGGTGGCTGAATCCGAGGAAATTGATGGCTGGTCTGAAGGCAAGAATTAGCAGGACAGGTTAAAGCTAACAGCTGACTATTAGGGCTAGCTAGCTCTCGCTGGTAGCCTTCTAGGGTCCAAAGCCCCCCTAAGCACTGAATATCTAGCTCCCAGGCAGCGGCTAGCAGTTCTGCTTCTAACAGTTTAAGTTTGAGAGTCGCAGGCATTGATTAATCAGGTTTTCTTAATCTTGAATCGCTAAATTGTACACTGGGTAAAGGAATATCTTGACCTGATTTTCCACAGCCCTTAGTTCAGTTACCATGGCCGCTATTTATGGGACAACTTCACGCACTAGATCTTGCTGGTTATTCAACCCTAAACGCTTGCTCGGTTAATCAGCAACTGCTGCCTTTAACCGCTCAAACTAATGCTCAAGGTTGTCTGGAGATCGGTGGTCGTAATGTAACTGAGCTGGTTCGGGAATTTGGCTCTCCCCTCTACATTCTGGATGAAGAAACACTACGGGTAGCCTGCAGGCAGTATCAAAAAGCTTTCCAGCGCTACTATCCAGGAGATTTTCAAGTTCTCTATGCCTCCAAAGCGTGGAGCTGTTTAGCCGTCTGTGCGCTCGTTCAACAGGAAGGATGTGGTATAGATGTCGTCTCCGGCGGTGAACTCTATACTGCCTTACAAGCTAATGTTAGTCCTGCAAAGCTCTATTTTCACGGTAATAACAAGTCTCTTCAAGAACTGCGGTTCGCGATAGAATCTGGCTGCACTATTGTGGCAGATAACTGGCTAGAGCTTCATAGCATAGTCGAGCTCGCCCAAGGGCAACTACGGCCTCGTATCATGCTTCGGCTCACGCCAGGAATTGAATGTCATACCCATGAGTATATTCGTACCGGCCATTTAGACAGCAAGTTTGGGTTTGATCCCAGCCAGCTGAATGAAATATTTACTTTTGCTTGCCACCATCCATCTATTGAGTGGGTTGGTATACATGCTCACATTGGTTCCCAAATCTTTGAGTTACAGCCTCACCAAGATCTATCAGTAGTGATGACTCAGTGGCTGGCACAAGCCTCGAAGCTAGGCCTGCCCTTTAATGAATTGAATATTGGCGGGGGATTAGGGATTCGCTATGTCGAATCTGACAATCCTCCCAGTATTGAGACTTGGGTTAAGGTGATCAGCGAAAGCATCTGCAATGCCTGTCAATCCCAACAGGTTCCTCTGCCAAAATTGCTGTGTGAGCCAGGTCGCTCCTTGATTGGTTCTGCCTGCGTCACTGCTTATACCTTGGGTAGTCAGAAGGTAATTCCCCAGCTTCGCACCTATCTCGCTGTAGACGGGGGAATGTCAGATAATCCCCGCCCTATTACTTACCAGTCTACCTATCGGGCTGTGGTTGCCAATCGGATGTCAGCCCCTGCTAGCGAACTAGTCACTATTGCCGGAAAACACTGTGAGTCGGGAGACATTCTGCTCAAAGATATCCTCCTCCCCCAAACCCAGCCGGGAGATATTCTCACTGTGTTAGGGACCGGAGCCTACAATTACAGCATGGCTTCTAACTACAATCGCCTCCCTCGTCCAGCGGCAGTTTTGGTGCGTTCCGGGGAAGCTAATGTCATTCTAGAGCGGGAAACTTATCAAGACTTAATCCGTCAAGATCGTCTTCCCAGCAGGCTAGTGCCACAACTACTTCCAGTTGGTCCTTGACTGGTATTGCACTGTACCGTTGACCTCTTATTGGCATAACCAATCCTGCATTGCGTTGTAGAAAAGCTGAAGCTATAGGACTCTTTATCAACCAAAGCCAATGGAAGGGTGGAAGCAATGGCTGACAAACTATAACTGGACTCAGTCCTTGCTTTTTTTGATCGATGTTGGCTTAGTTCTAGCCCTCACCTATATTGTGCTTTTAGTTATTGCAGAGCGTCGAACCCTATGGATGGTAAGAGGCTTTATTATTCTGATACTGGCTTCAGCAGTCAGTTCTTTTTTAAGGCTGACCTTACTGAGCTTCGTACTAAATAACTTGGTCATTGGTTCGGCCGTGGCGATGGCAGTGATTCTCCAGTCGGAGGTCCGCCGGTTTCTTGAGCAGTTGGGGCAAGGTGAAATTCTGCAGCTGCTTCAGCCGACTCAAAAAGCCGTTCCTAAGGCAAATAGTGTGATTGATGAAATCGTAGATGCAGTTAAAGAACTGTCGCAAAACCGAACTGGAGCATTATTAATTATTGAGACAGGTAGCCCGATTGATGAGCGCGATTTCTCTGTGCCAGGGGTCAAGCTGAATGCTGAGATTTCTAAGGAACTGATTCAAACAATTTTTCAGACAACAACGCTACTGCATGATGGAGCTATGCTAATCCGGAGCCCTCGAATTATGGCAGCAGGAGTGATTTTACCAATTTCTGACCGGACAGCATCACGCCAGTTAGGCACGCGTCATCGCGCTGCTATGGGAATTACTGAGCGAGTGGAGAGCTGTGTTGTAATTGTTGTCTCTGAGGAAACAGGTTCCATCTCACTCGCGGAGCGAGGAATCCTTAACCGGCCATTGACTAGCAGTAAACTAAAGGAGCTACTTGAGGATCGGTTATCTTGGTCGGTGGATCGGGAAGCGGTAGCGCCTAACCTACGGAGTATAGGCCGCCAGGTTAGGGAAAAAGGTCTTCCAGCTCTATCTCATTTATTGCGCCTTTATTTGCCTGGCTCCCGGAAGAAAAAATGACGACAAAACCAACTGTGTTAAGAGACTTGCCAGCCGATCTGGATGTTCAGCGGCTACCTAAACACGTCGCAGTCATCATGGATGGTAATGGCCGTTGGGCCAAGGAACGGGGCCTACCTCGGAGTATGGGTCATCGTCGAGGTGTGGATACGCTTAAAGAGCTATTGCGCTGCTGTAAAGATTGGGGAATTCAGACCTTAACAGCCTATGCCTTTTCCACAGAAAATTGGAGCCGGCCTCTGGAAGAGGTTGACTTTTTAATGGCCTTGTTTGAGCGTGTACTTCGGAGAGAGTTGCGCGAAATGACACAAGAGGGGGTTCGGATCAATTTTGTTGGGGACTTGAGTCCTCTGCCAGCTTCACTCCGAGAAGAAATTAGGCAAGCTGTTGAACAGACCCGGAATAATCAGGGAATCCAGTTCATTGTGGCCAAGAATTACGGTGGGCGAGGGGAAATTTTACAGGCTTGCCGGGCGATCGCTGACCAGGTACAACAGGGTTTGCTGCAGTTAGACGAAATTAATGAAGCAATTTTTGAGCAGTATCTTTATACAGCAGGGATTTGTGATCCTGATCTGCTCATTCGCACGAGTGGGGAAATGCGAATTAGTAACTTTCTCCTCTGGCAGATGGCCTATACAGAGCTTTATGTCACTGAAACCTTATGGCCGGAATTCGACCGGATAGAGTTTCACCGGGCGCTGCATGACTATCAACGTCGCCACCGCCGTTTTGGTCGAATTTGAAGAGACTCGAAGTTTAAGGCCCATCAAAGATCGCATCTTCTACGTCTTGACGACTCAAAGAGTACTTAAAGGTGCGTTGGACATCGCGGCCATCTGCAGCAGCACCTAGATAACGAACTGATAACTCTTCAACATCTAGACATAGTTCTGCTTTCCAACTTGCCTTCTCAAGTTGCCAACAGTGTAGATTTGCTCTGTCTTGCTTACATCCTTGAGCTTTCAACCACTGCTCAATATCGGGAAGCGGATGGTTATACAGCGGCGTATTCGCAGGAGGCAGAGAAAGTTTATTCATAGGAGATCAAAGAGAGGTTTGTAATCCTCATTATGAAGGCTGGGTCAAGTCGGAGGATAAGTGAGTCACAGGGGTATGGAGGGTAGAGGCCCATTCCGGGACAGGACCTTAGAGGTTTGGAGTACATTCTCTAAGACCTAGAGCCAGGATGAGCATCAGTGATGGGCAGTTGATTCTGGTGTTGTTCTGTTTGAATAGTGCTCGTTTGTCTAGTAGAGACGGATAACTCCCAAGTCCGAAATGCGGTTTCGCCTTGAGTCAAGCCAATGGTAACTGCCAGGATTAAACAACCTAGAAAGGTTACTCCCAAGATGAAGAGGGCAAAAAGTTCTCCCGCAGAAAGAGGACGATCACCCGGATCAAGATAGGCAGAAGAGGTTCTGGCAAGAGGTCCAGGAGAAACAGGGTGAACTAAATCCCGGGGTGACTGGATCACGTAAATTCGGGAATAGCCAATTTTTTGATCATAGAGGCACCGACGTTCTGGATTACTCAACGTCGCGTAGGCTTCATTCAGCTGCTGAAACTTCTCCGTAGCGATCGCTACAGGTAGAGCGGTTGTATCAGGATGATAACGCTTACTCAATTCTCGGTAAGCACGGCGGATTTCTTGAACTGAGGCTGTAGGAGTTAACCCTAGCAACTTGTAATAAGTGATTGCGCCTGCCCGTCCTGAACTAGCATCGTTATTTGGGGTTGTCTGCTCCTGAGTCACATTAAGTCCCCTTTTTAACTAGGGATGTCGCTAGGCTAATAGTCCTGCAGCTAACTAGTAGTTTAAACACCCCTATAGGTTAAACCTTGGAATCTATCAAAGTAGACAGTTAAATAGCTGGATTTTAATTCTAGTCAACTCTTATTTAACTAAGTCAAATATCTTGAACATCGGTAGGTACATTGCCACCAAAATGGAACCGACCATTCCTCCCAAAACCGCGATCATAATAGGTTCCATGATGCTGGTGAGCGATTTCACCGCCTGTTCCACTTCATCTTCATAGAAATCGGCCACTTTCATCAGCATTTTGTCTAGTTCACCTGTTTCCTCTCCGACATTAACCATTTGCACAGCCAGCAGCGGGAAGACTTTTTCCTTCTGTAAAGCTAAGCTAATCATGCCACCTCCTTGAATTTCCCGGCGGGCATCATCCAGGGCATTGGCAATTACCTGGTTTCCGGAGGTATCGCGAACAATCTCCAGGGAACTTAAAATCGGCACACCGGA
>JAUJON010000137.1 GCA_030447595.1 Thermosynechococcaceae cyanobacterium YX3bin19 | reverse complement strand
ACGACTCCCCACACCCGGAAGTCCATCGCTTCTTTGACCCAAAGGGGTTGATAGTCTTTATTCTCTGGCACCAGAAACAGTTGATCTTGCTTTTGGCAAATTCGCTTGACTGTTAACTCGCCATCTACTACTGCAATCACGACTCTTCCATCAGTTGCTTCTAAGGCACGATCCACAACTAGAAGGTCTCCGGGATGGATGCCCGCATCAATCATTGAGTCTCCGGTCACCCGCACAAAGAAGGTAGCAGCGGGGTGCTTAATCAGGAGCTGGTTGAGGTCAAGCTTCCCTTCCAGGTAGTCCTCAGCAGGCGAGGGAAACCCAGCCGAGACGGGAATCATATACAGGGGCACTCTGTATCTTCGCAGGCGATCAGGTCTATAAATCTCACAAACCTGAGTCTTAGGTTGAGCCTGCAACCGCTGGGTGCGGTAGTACTCAAGTAGATCAGGCATCTGGTTCGCTAGGCTGAGCGGCAAGCGAACTGCCTTAGTTGGCTCGTCGTACTTTCCAGTTCCTTCAGGACGACCTGCCCCTGAACGCTTTCCACCACGACCCACAACTAGGCCCCTTTGATTAAAGTACAATAATCAAAGTTAAACACATTCCGTGGGGTAGGCACAACCGTATCCCAAGTTCCCAAAGAAGCCCTTCTCACTGTGTCAACTTAAAAGGAAAAGCAAAATGCCTCGATATACGCTGCCTGAGAACCCGGAAGTGATTCTTGAGATTCCTGGAACCCGAGATACAGCAAAGTCTCGGGAAAGAGCAATGGACCAGTTGGTGGAGCTGTCGGATGAGGGGAAGCTCGGATCAGACCTTCCTAATGGCTTCTCCCCGGAGCGATTTGTGGTTGTCAGCGAGGAGCTGCCTAATTTGGTCGAGGCCGAGGATAATAACCAGGACGAGATCACCAGGGCTGTGCAAATTCTCAGCACGCTAGCCTCGCTCAAAGCCAAGCTGCAGGAGACCCGAGCAGAAGCACTGGCGGTCAGATCTCAGATTGACATTCTATTCAGCGATGAACCGGCCAGCGCCGAGCAGTTATCCGAGCTTAAGGATGGTTTCAAGATCCTCAAAACCTTTGCTGGGCTCAATGAGCGTTATCGAGCAGCCCGTGCTCAAGCGGAAGCAGCCCGGCAAATCCTGGATAAAGCCCTTCAAACCGACACAGGAATTTAGGGGCTATGCAGCTCGAACGGGTAGTAGTAAGGGGGCTGACAATCATTGCTTGGGAGACTAGCAAAATGATGCTGCCAGTATCGCTGCAGGTACGGTACTGGATTTGCTGCTGGGAGATTAAGTTTTGCAATCGCCAAATTAGGCTGTATAGCGCGGTTGCGCTTTTGCACATATGACTTGATGCTCAAGATAAGCTCTCACAGACAACCCCGTCCTTGTCCCGATCTAGGCCATACGGATCGCCAGGGTTAGTATCAAAAATTGCTTGAGCCTCAGCTTGAGTAGGAATACGTCTTGAGTACATCACGTTTCATTAATTTGCGCAATTTATAGCTCGATACAAACTGATAATCATCGTTAAGACCAAGCAAACCCTCGACCCCTTCTACAAGCGTATCGTCCTTCCTATACCGGAACACTTACACGAGGGGGAATTTACTGGTAAAGGATGGCCGATGTGGCAACTATTTACAGCTATGAAGGAAACGATACGGTAGAGCAAGCGCTTCAAACGGCTCGCAGTCTCCTCAAAACATTTGTAGCATCCGAAGGTTTCCTTGAGAAGCTAAAGCTGATCTTTGGTGCCAGCTTTGATCTTGATCTCGTAGGTCCCTTAGTTGAGGATTGGGTCGCCGGAGGTTTTAGTACCCTACCCAAGCTTGAGATCCGTTCCGCAGCCGAAATCAATGGAGCCAACGGTGCTTTTGCCAGCTCCGCTAACACAGTTTATCTGTCAAGAGAGTTTCTCGACCTAAATGCTGACAATCCTGGAGCTGTTACCAATGTTCTACTCGAAGAGATTGGGCACTATGTTGATTGGCGCATCAATTTTTCAGATGCTGCTGGAGATGAAGGGGCTATCTTTTCAACCCTGCTGCAAGGGCAAGTTCTAAGCCAACATCAGTTGAATCTTTTGCAGGCAGAGGACGATACAGCTACTATCGCCCTAGATGGTCAAGTCGTCCAGATCGAGCAGGCTGCTTATACGGGAACTAACCTGGAAGATGTGATCGCTGGTATGGAGGGTCTGCTAGATACCCTTCAAGATGCCGTTGAAAGTCAGGTGTTTGGTAACCAGCTGCCAGTACTGGGAGATACGCTGAAAAACTCTACTGACACGGCAGTACAGTTCCTCCAAGATTTCAAGGACGATATTCTTAACAAGCTGCATGAAAAGCTGGATGGAGTAGCGAATAAAACGCCAGCGTTAATTCAGCAAGCTCTTTTTGAGGCTCTTGGTCCTAGCGGCTTGGGTTTGCTGCAAGATCTTAATGGCGATCGCACAGTTAATGCCAAAGATATCAGCTTTGCTGTAGCTGCATCTGGTGACGATGTTGAGTTCAACTTAAAACTGAGCAAGTCGGCAGCTACAGCAACCTTTAATACTGCGATGGATGCCGATATTGGTTTACCAGGGCTGGGGTTGACCATTGACGGTAGTGCTGAAGCTGGAATTGGCTACGATCTCAACCTCCGTTTCGGCGTTAATAAGACCAACGGTTTCTACCTCGATACTGCAACGACTGATGAACTCAAGGTAAATCTGAACACTGCTCTTCCCGATTTGTTGGCTAGCGGCAAACTGGGGTTCCTGCAAATTAATGCCACGGATAGAAGTTCTCAGTTTAACGGCAATTTCTCTGTTGACTTGAAAGACTTAGACGGTCAACTGCAGCTTTCGGAACTACCTTCGGTCAACTTTGATAATTTAATTGATACCAAACTAAGCGGCGCTGCTAATGTAAAGCTGAACTTTGCCACTAGCTTTAATGGTTCGGCAGTACTGCCTTCAATTAGCTCTGACTTCAATCTCGACTGGTCTTTCAGTAATGCGAATGTCGATCCCAATCAATCTCAGAGTTTTGGTAGCACACCTACAGTTGCGTTCAACAACGTCAAGTTAGACTTGGCTAGCTTTTTTAATGACTTTACTCGCCCAGTTCTAGACAAGGTGCAGAAGGTTACCGAGCCAATTAAACCGATTATCGACATTCTAACTAGACCTATCGATCTTAAAGTTGCTAAGTTTAATCTGCTAGATATTGCTGAGAGACTAAAGAAGATTGACCAGAAAGACCGTGATTTTATAGAGTCAGCTGCTCAACTTATCTCGGTAGTTAATTCTGTACCAACAGGTAGCAGTCTCTCAATTAACCTTGGTAACTTTAATTTAGGTACTGCTGATGTTCGTACCCCTGGTTTCAATCTCAGTAGCATTAACCCAAAAATCACGGTAACTGCCCCTTCTCTAAATAGCCAACTTTCTAGTGGCAGTGAAGAGGCAAACTTCATCGCCAGTTTGAATAGCATTCCTGGTAAAGGATTGCAGTTTCCGATTTTGAACAACCCGACAACGGCTTTTAACTTATTGCTGGGTAAAGATGCTGACCTCTTTACCTACGATATGCCGGAGCTAAGCTTCCTCTTTGATTACAGCCAGTTCTTCCCAGTCATTGGTCCTCTAGGTGCTGAGATTAAAGGACAGGTGGGCGCAGGAGTCAAACTAGGATTTGGGTTCGACACGGCAGGTTTGCGGCAATTCAATAACACTAATAACTCAGCTGACGTTTTCAATGGCTTTTTTGTCAGTGATCCTGCTAGTCCAGAAGTGACGCTAAGTGCAGGCCTAGAAGCTTTTGCTGCCTTGAATGCTGGGGTCGCCTCAGCTGGGGTTGGCGGTGGAATCTTTGGCAAAATTGGCTTTGACTTAAATGACCCAAATAATGATGCTAAAGCTCGATTTGGTGAGTTTGCTCAACTGCTAGACAACCCGCTAAACCTGTTCGACACTTCTGGCGAGTTAGCAGCTGGTTTGAGCGCTTATCTCAAACTTGGGATTGACCCACTCTCTTACACCGAGCGTTTTGAGAGTTCTAGGGTAACTTTACTCGACTTCAACCGAGGTGGTAACGCGCCAAAACCTCAAATAAGTTTGGCAACAGGTCTTGGTAGTGGTGTGTTGCGCTTAAATATGGGTCCAAATGCCGCAGCTCGTCAAACAGTGAATACAACAGATGGAGCTGAGGTCTTTACTGTTGAGCACGAGTCAGGTCTAGGTAGTAACGAGACAGTCTTAGTTTCTGCCTTTGGTGCCACACAACAGCATAAAAAAGTTGGCAAGATTGTTGCTAATGCCGGAGAAGGCAAAGACACTATTGAGTTTGAGGCGAATGTACTCACACCAGCAGATCTTACAGGTGGTAACGGCGATGATCTGCTAATTAGTGGCAGTGGTAACGATAAACTCATTGGCGGGAGTGGCTAGGATAGATTGTATGGGGGTAACGGCAGAGATAATCTGTTTGGCGACGCTAGTGACGACTGGTTGATTGGTGGAGCCGGTGCTGATCTTCTTAATGGCGGCGCAGGTTTTGATATTGCCAGCTACAGCACTGCCAAAACAGGTGTTTCAGTCAATCTTAGTACAGGCACTGCTACGGGCGATGCAACGGGAGATGTATATCAGTCGATTGAACAATTAGATGGCTCCCCTAGTCGGGACACATTAGTAGGTAGCCTGCAAGATGATGTCATTAGCGGAGGCGACGGTAATGACTCCATTAATGGAGCAGCAGGAAACGATATCCTCCTGCCTGATTTTGGTGGCGATACAGTTGACGGTGGGGCTGGAAGTGATGTGCTAGTTGTAGACTATTCTGCTTTACCCACCGGGGCAGTGACTTGGAGAGAGCCAGATCCAGTAGACTCATGGGAATGGAACGTCTTTGTTGGGAATGCCTATGGCATAGGAACACCTATTAAGATTGCTGACGGTGATCCTAATTCGTTCTCCTACGAGGCTACTATCTCAGCTGATGGGGCTACAGTAGCTTGGGTAGATAAGGCACCAGGGACTGATGACTACAAAATCTTTATTAAAACTCTAAAAGGCGTTGATAGTTCTGGCCCTCTTGTAAAGATAGATGTTGAAGGTTTCACAACAGACTATGGTGACGCACTTTCTCTTTCTGCGGATGGCAAAAAGGTAGCTTTTGAAGCAAGTGATGGCGGCATAGGCCTAACTTCCTTAGAT
>JAUJON010000136.1 GCA_030447595.1 Thermosynechococcaceae cyanobacterium YX3bin19 | reverse complement strand
TATATGCGAGGCTGCGAGCTATCGGTCACATAAATGCCGCCACTCGTGTCTAGGGCGATGTCATTACCAAAACCCTCGCCTGGCATAGGAATCACTTGCAGAACTTTAGCAGTGCGGGTGTCGATCGCAAAAATCCGATGACGACGACGAGTTACCTGACCATTAGCACTACCAACGCCCAGAAAGTCGGGAGAGGCTCCCCAGAGAATGCCTCGTTGTTGATCCAGGCGCAGACTGGTTGCTGCGAAAATCTCATCTGTTCCGGGAAAGAAGGTTTCAGCCTTGCCTTCTGGCGTGATCCGCAAAATTTGCCCACGGGTAATGGAGCCAACGTATAAAGTGCCATCGCTGGCATGAGTAATGCCATTGGGATACTGGAAACCGGAAGGCAGTTGAATGGTGGGTAATTGCTGAATGGGATTTGCCAGAACTGAGCCAGCCATTACGAGAACAAGCGCAGTTGTGTATAGAAAGGTGTGATGCATAGTGCTCTAATTCAACAAAACGGTTTGATTACTGAGCAACCAACACTTGATGAACGCCTCGACCGAGATCAATCACCTTGCCTGTTTGCCGCAAAGCCGGCTTTGGAGTTTGAATAACCTGCCATAGCTCAATCCCCCCTGCGGGTTTAGGGGTGAAGTAGTCATAAACGGCAACAGCAAGATAGTTCCCGCTGGCATCAAATGCAACGCTCTCCGGCAAGATGCCTTCAAACAAATAGTCATCAATTTTGGATAACTGCCCAGAGGACTGATTGAGTGCCAAAAGAGTAAGTGAAGCATGACGAGAAAATCGGGGTGAATTGGTTGGGAATAATGTACCGCGCATGTTGACTGTTACAACTCGCTTCCCGTCTGGACTGATTGCCAAACTTTCGGGCGAAATATCAGTTGTTGCGGTCGAAACCACCTGATGTTGCGCGGCTGCAGCTGAAGTGCCCAGTTCTGCTAGACGAATCACTGATATTGTTCCTGGTATTTCCGGGAGCCGTTGCTCCAACGTTTTGACCTGTTCGCCAAAATTACGTCCCCAATTGCTGGTTAAAAAGAAACGACCATCAGGTGTGAATTGCCCCGTGAAGGGATCTTTGCCGACATTGACTGGGCGACCCCAGGGAATTAGTTGAGAATTACCCACGCGATCGCGTTGCAGTTCAAAAAAGGCGATTTGATCTCGATAGTCGAGGTTCACTGCCAAGTAGCGACCCGACGGATGCCACTGTATCTGGCTGACGTACTTACCTGACTGAAAACGAGTTGAATCAGGCTGAATTCCTAACTCATGTAGTGAAATCTCAATCGGCTGTCCAAACGCGCCCTGGTCCACTGGACTCAAAACAATTTCTTTGCCAGAGGTTTGCGTTGAAATGGCCAATAGATCACCCTCTGGATGTACGTCAACGGTTTCTGGTTTCAGCGTGATCCCCACTCTACTAAGAACCACGGGACGGTCGAGATTTGAGAGATCGATTGCTACTAGTTGTTGTCCCGATGGAAGTTGTTCTCTCCGGGTTGCGCCTGCTGGTGTTGCTCCCAAAGTTTCCACCACAAACGCAGTACGCCCATCGGGCGACAGAGCAAGGGCATAAGGTGCGCCTACCACCGAATTTGAAGCAGGGATTTGGGCGATCTCGTTCTGACTTCCGCTCAGCGGCAGATTCACGATCGAAAGCAAATCGTTGGCAGAATTGGGTGTGGGTAACTTGCCATCGTCATAGGTGCTAGCCAGAAAGTCACCATCGGCGATCGCGGCAATATAACGCCCGGTGAAGTTAGGTCGCTGTGACACTGACGGCATCTGTTGAGCATCAATTGATTGACAGCTAGAAAGAAGCGTCAACATGATAGATTCCAAAATGAAAGCAGCCATATAGCGAGTTATCTTCATGGCAAAATAGTTCTCCTTTACTCGTCATCAGGTGGCTCGACTTTGCTCAAAATCATGGCTGCAATCGGTTCCGCTAACGTTACTTCATAGGCTTTCAGCACCTGTTCAACGTAGGGCTGTTGGAAGTGAGCATCCAAGGCTGCCTGATTCTGCCAATTTTCGTAGAGAAGGAAAACTAACGAATCGTGGGTGTCCAGCAGTAGGTCAAACGTGATGCAACCAGGCTCCGCACGAGTTGGCGTGAGCAAACTCAACAAATCCTGTTGCATTCGCTCTTCCATACCCGATTTTGCTTTGATGCGGGCGACGACCGTCAATAATGAGTCTTTCATGGTTCTTCTTGATATAGGTAACGAATATTTATGACGAAGGTTCAGGCTTGCATTACAGCAATGAAGCAAGCCAACCCTTTAGGATTTATGGCAAGACAATGATTTTTCCAAACTGCTGACCTGATTCCATGTACCGATGCGCCGCCGCAATTTCGTCAAGTGGGAATGTTTTATCGATCTGAGGCTTGATTGCGCCGCGTTCTACAGCATCGCGTAGCCAAGCTGCTGCTCGACCTATTCGCTCAGGATTAAGCATAATCGTCCTGAATGGTTAAAACATCCGCTGAACCAGCTTCGTAGAACTTTACAACCTTGCCCATGAGGGTTTTCCTGCTCTAGAGTTACTAAACTACTGCAGTGCCACTTCTCTCCTCAGTTTCGTTTTTACTTGCTCAGTTCACCGTGAGTTTCTCTGACATTTGCATTCCCTCTGTACCTGAAGTGGGCGAGTACTAGAACGTGATCACGACTTTGCCAAAGTGCTGCCCTTGCTCCAGGTACTCAAAGGCAGCCTGGGTTTGGTCGAGTGGGAATTTGGCATCAATGACTGGATGAATGTCATTAGTAACGATCGCTCGATTCATGGCAGCAAAATCCTGTGTACTGCCCACTTCCATGCCGCGAATCGTGGCTTGGTGATGCAGTAACGATAGCGTCTGTATCGTTGCTGCAAATCCATCCAGCAAGCCTACAACGGAAATATACCCGCCCAGCCGCACTGCATTGAGTGATCGCTTCAAGTTTTTCCCACCGACTGTTTCCACCACCACATCTGCGCCTTTTCCGTCCGTGACTTGATGGACAACTGCTTCCCAATTAGGAGTAGTTTTGTAGTTGATCAGAATATCAGCGCCTAATTTTTGTGCTCGCTTCAGTTTGGCATCACTGCTAGACGTGATCATGACTTTGGCACCTTGGGCTGTAGCGAATTGCAGGGCAAAGGTAGAGACCCCCCCAGTGCCGTGCAACAAGACCGTCTCACCAGCTTGTAAGTTGGCATAGTGCAAGGCATTCCAGGCAGTAAGTCCGGCAATTGGTAACGTTGAAGCTTCCATCGCCGAAAGGTTGGCGGGAATGTGGATTAGTTGTGTCGGGTGAAAACATTTGTATTCGGCAAGCTGCCCTGGAACAGTGCCTAAACCTTGCCGGGTTGAATAGTCGGTCCTGTCCGCGGTCGGTCTACCATCGAGCCAGTGGGGGATAAACGTTGTTGCCACCTTATCCCCAACCGCAAATGCCGTGACTCCTGCTCCAACCTCTTCTACTACACCTGCGCCATCCGCGACCGGAATGTAGGGTAAGGGTAAGTTGGGATTGAGCAAGCCTTTGACAACAAGCAAATCGACATAGTTGAGTGAGGCAGCCTCCAGTCTGACTAACACTTCTTCATGTGCGGGAGTGGGTTTTAGATGTTCAGATAGTTCTAGATGATCTAGGCCAAACCCATGCTGTAATTGAATCACTCTCATTTCCATAAAAACTCTCCAGCTTGCCTAATGTCTGTTGCAGTTGAGCAGTTATCTAACCTAAAGCAGCCCACTCTCACAGGCGTATCGCTGCAACCTGACAAGTCAGTACTTGCGCGATCGCCTTTGAATGGTTTGCTTGCTGCTTTAGCGGATAGCCCTAAAAACGCAATCGGCTCGCCATCAAGCCTCGTTTCGTGAAAGCACGGTCTTGTATATTTTCCCAGCTTGCAAAACTGCTTTGATTAGCTTAAGTCTATATTCATGCCTAAAATATTGACAATAGCTTTTTTGAACCAGAGTGTCGTGCAAAAATCGCAACAATCATTATGAGCCGACTACAAGATTTGGAAGTCTTCGTGCAAGTCGTTAAAAGCGGCAACTTTGCTAAGGCCGCGCTTGAACTGCAACTGAATCCCTCTGCCATTAGCCGCCGAGTTGGGAATTTGGAAGACCATTTGGGGGTGCGATTGTTTCATCGTACAACCAGGAGTCTTAGCCTGACGGAAGTTGGCGAACGCTACCTCAACCGTTGTCTGAACATTTTGACAGAGATTGAGGAAGCAGACCGCGAAGCAAAACAGCACAGCGCAGAACCCCAAGGAACGCTACATGTGGGTTGCTCAAGTTACTTTGCCCATCGCTATGTTCTCGCACGCATGAGTGAGTTTCTTGAACAACACCCGCAAATAACCATCAAGTTGACGCTGACGGATGATGTAGTAGATGTGGTGGATGAGGGGCTTGATGTTACCATTCGCATTGGTGAATTAGCGGATTCGGTGTTGACTTCAAGAAGACTGCTGTGCGATCGCCGAATTGTTTGCGCTGCTCCGGCTTATCTTGATTGCCACGGCACCCCTCAGACTCCCGATGAGTTGGCACACCATAATTGTCTAACGTTAAATGCTTATAAAACCACGCTGAATCAATGGCGGTTTCGTGATCGCTCAGGATTGCGGGAAATTAGTGTGCAGGGAAATTTTACCGTCAACAGCGGGGAAGCTTTATATCAATCCGTTTTGGCAGGACTAGGGATTGGGCGGGTAACGCAGTTTTTAGCGAGTTCGGCAATTCAATCCGGCCAACTGATTCACTTGTTGAAGGAGTACGAAGATGCAAACGATGTTGGAGTCTATGCGATATTTCCTAGCAATCGTTACTTACTTCCTAAGGTACGATGCTTCGTTGAGTTCTTAGTACAAAGCTTCTCGAAACTGCAATGATGGCTCAAGCTAGCAATTGTACAACTAGCGAATCAATTTTCAGACAGTGGAGTTGTGTTGTTTCTATGATGAGTTGTCAGCAAGAGTAGAATCTTTCATAGAAATTCAAGTAGTAGTCCAAGAAGGAGGTTGCTATGAATAGCTCCTCAAAGAAACCCTCATACGTGGGGAAAGACGGGTAGTGTACTAGACAGGTTGATAGGCTGCTGGAGATGTGAGGCGGTAGAAAGGATGTTTCAAGCAATCACGCTAAGGGTTTTGGAACCTATTCATTGCCCTAACTGCGAGAGTATCAACGTTGTCAAAAAT
>JAUJON010000135.1 GCA_030447595.1 Thermosynechococcaceae cyanobacterium YX3bin19 | reverse complement strand
ATTTCAGAGCAGTGACTCTCGGTGCATGCACTCAAGCGCGAAATTCAAGATCGACACTGCCAGAAGCCAGTTCTATCGTCTGAGAAGAAGGTTGGAAGTGGTTGGGCAGGCGCAGTGTGATGTTTTGGGGAATGCGGGAACTCAGCTTCAGCGAAAGTGCCCGTCCATTTTCCGACCAGGAGAGATCGACCGTCACTCCACACCGTGTCGTGATTCCCTGCACTCTTCCATGAGGCCATACGTCTGGTAAGGCGGGAAGCAGGTGCAGAAAGCCTGGGCGCGAACGAACCAGCATTTCACAAACCGCTGAGACAAAGCCCATTCCGGCCTCGATTTGATAGGGAGGCTGCGCTCCTTGCCCCCAATACATCGACAGCCCCTGGGCGCGCCAGTCGTTGTGCCAGGTCAGCAGGTTCGGCGTGGTGCAACTACGCAGCAACATTTCCAGGTTCTCCAGCGCCCGTTCACCCTGCCCGCTGCGTGCCCAGAGGTTAGCCATAAAGGCGAAACTCCAGCCGGCCATGCTACTCAGCTCATTTTGGCGCAATTCCAGAGCGCGCACTGCCTGTGCGTAAATTTCCGGTGTGTCTTCCGGATTGATCTCCCAACTGGGAAACAGCCCATACAAGTGCGACATATGCCGGTGGGTCTGAACGTCGGCCAGATCCGCGTGCATCCATTCGCGCAAACCACCCTCGGCATTCGTTTGATAATTCGGCAATGCGGCCAGAAGCTGCCGGTAGTTCTCTTCCCGCTCATCGGTTTCTTCCAGGACTCGTAACGCTTCCAGCAGATTGCAGAGCGTTTCGCGGCAAACCGTCACATCCATGGTCGCATCCGCCACTGTTATCGGTTTTCCGGCGGGGGAATTCTCTGGCGAGATAGAAGGCGAGAAATGCGCGATGCCATCGCGAATTTCGACGAAGTCAAGGTAAAAAATTGCAGTTTCTCGTAGCCAGGGCAGCGTGCGTGTCCGAAGAAACTCGCGGTCTCCGGTTACCAGCCAGTGTTCCCACCAGTGCTGCGCCATCCATCCGGCTCCAGCCGTCCAGTGGACGAAGTCGCCATGCCGCACCTGCCCATGTGTTCCCATTGAGGTGGGCAGCATAATCCCGCGGCAGTCAAATAACTGTCGGGCATTAGTGCGATATTCATCCCAAAACTCAAAGAAATAATCCGCCAGCGGTTCGATAAGATGTGCGAGGCCCGTCTGCGGCGCGGGCCAATACGTCATCTGCACATTGATGTTGTTATGGTAATCGCTGGCCCAGGCTGGTTTGTAGTCACCATTCCAACGGCCCTGAAGGTTCGCCGGCCAGGAATCTTCTCGAGTCGATGAAACCAGCAAATGGCGTTGGCAGGCAATCATGCGTTCAACCAGTGCATTGCCGACAGTGCCTTCAAAGGCCTCTTGCATCAAGATATTGTTCGGCTTGCTGCGATCTGCTTCGTCCGCACCCAAATCGAAAGAAAAAGCTTTGGTAAACGGTTCATGCTGCTCACAATGTCGCTGAAGGAGCGTTTCGTAATTTGTTGGAAGCGACCCCATCTCTTCGAGCAAACGGGGTATCGCGGAATCGGCAGGTTCATTCCACCAACACTTGACCAGAAACAAAGCTGACCCAGCGTCTTGCACACCCGTCCAGGCGCCTCCCCAATACTCATCATCGTATGTGCTGCCTCCGCCGAGGGGCATGCTCTGGAGAACCGCACCGAATTCACGGCCATCTTCGTAACGCCCCATGTGGGCGTGCCAGCCGGTTCCCTGGCGTGCGTCCCAGGTAATGGGCGGCAACTCCCGATGTGGTTTCCGACCTGACCCGTAATCCGTCACATCCTCCACGCCGTGCGGACGCAGACGGCAAGCCATGCGCAAATCTCCCTGTGCCCAGCCGTCAACCGTGAGGACGACGACATCATCGGCGCGCGACACAAAAAGGCGACGCTCATGGTGTCGTCCCTGCATTGTCCATGCAACGACAACCTCGCCGGTGTTCAGGTCGAGTGAGGAACGATACTCCCGTGTCGCTGAGATGTCGTGATGATGAATCCATATCTCGCCGAGAGGGTGGTAATCGGCGGTGTCGCAGTGATAATCAACCGCTTTGAGCGCAGAGGGGAAAACAGCGGCGGCCTCGACCCAACGGCCTTCGGCTTGCAGACGGCGGATTTCTGGCAGTTGGGGAGCCAGATGGGGCAGTTCACCCCGCGACTTCTCGATCCAGCAACGGTGATGGTTGAGCACGACCCAGTCCTGGGCTACATGGCCAAACACGAGTCCCCCCAGTGGCCCGTTGCCAGTAGGTATGGCATCTTCCCAGCGATTAGCTGGTTGATTCAAGGTAAAGGACATAATTCGGCTTTTCACTTTTTTCCAGGTTTTGTCTGAGTGCGAACAGTCGAAGAAATTCACGGCAGGCTGAATTAGATCGGTAGATGAGGGCGAACCGGCGCCGTCCGAGCATTGGATAAGGGACACCGGCGGCGCACTTCTTCCAATAACCATTCGTAATGAGATTTGGCCTCATTATTCACCAGTGTCCGGCAAAAATCTACGAGAGAAAAGCCAGCACCCTGAAGCGCGTGCAATCATCGATAGCTGTGAACTGGTAAAGGTTGCGTCCTTTTTGCAGGTGTTCACTTGAACTCGATCTCCAGGAACCGGACGTGTGTAACGCCTGGGCTGGCTAGAGCGAGTCGAAAGGGCGCAGCACAGACACGCCATGCGCCTTCAACACCTTCCAGATCGTGCGCGTGGACAGGCGCACCTCATTTAAGCGCAACAGCTTGCGCGCCAGACCTCTTGGCCCCAGCTTGCGCGTGCGTGCCGCAGGTGCAAGATCAACGCTTCCAGGTCGGGCGACCTTGCTCGGGCACAGCTTGTGAGGACGACGGCTCAGCGAGAGCAACCCTGCTTCGCCTTGCTCCTGGTAACGGCGCCACCACTTGAGCAACGTCTTCTTGGAAATGCCGCAACGGCGTCACGTCAGCGCGGCGTTTTGGGTTGTGGCGTAGAACAGCACCCAGCACAGCCGTGCCTTGAGAACCGGTTCGGGATCAATCATAGGAATTCTTCAAAGAGTAAATTTGTGTTTGTAATCCCCATATAATCCCGTCGTAAACCTCATCGCGTGCGGCAGTAACAAAATCCCTCCGAGGATCGGGTTAAAGCAACCGAATTCACTTTTCGTCGCGGCATTGGCGACAATATGGCTGGCATATCCCAGTAGCAACGCCACAACGGGCGCCCATCCCGTCTACCAGACTGCGGCGTGAAAAATATTGTCATTACCCCGATCCGGCCAGAGAAGGCAGAAGCCCGCGATGCTGATCGCTGCGACTGACGACCAGAGCAGGTAACAAGAACGGCTTGACCTGCGTGTTGGGGATTTTCAGATGCTTGATTTTCGACTCTGACGCATCCAGGTCAGGAAGCAGCGCGCCAAAAGCTGCGGCAGCAGCTAAAACGCCCAGATCGACCTGCAAAATTTCCGGTGGTAGTGGCGCCAGAAGCCACAGCGTGCTAACGCCAAACAGGGTATGAGTCGGCCACGTCAATGGGCGCCCTTTCGCGGCGGCGAGGGTCGCACCCGATGGAGTAAAAATTTGTAGAGAGGAGGTGCTGTTGTCGAGTAAGGCGCCCAGAGGAGTTTCGCCCTGTAAGAACCGGAT
Source organism: Thermosynechococcaceae cyanobacterium YX3bin19 (assembly GCA_030447595.1). Lineage (GTDB taxonomy): Bacteria > Cyanobacteriota > Cyanobacteriia > Thermosynechococcales > Thermosynechococcaceae > JAUJON01. The sequence continues at coordinate 2,103 of JAUJON010000135.1, read as the reverse complement.
AACAGCGGTTTCTACCTTGGGAGAACCATCTGCTGCATAATGCAGTTCCAGAATGGAGGTCGCAAAATGCTCAAAACCAGCCACCACAGGTGTGATGACTGGTTCGAGACTTTTATATGACTCGCCTGGCCACGCCCTCGCACTTTCGAACCGTTAATCTACCGCCTCCATCTGAGTGCCAGCAAAGTCGTTCAGGTTCTCAGTGCGAGCGTGAGAGTAGCCGGTAGCCCATAAAAGTCAAAGCGTAGATCTAAAAAACACTTAACAAGCCTAAAAGGAGGTCACATGACATGGCCGACACACGCACTACTTGGCATCAGCTCGCTCTGGCTACTGGCTCCCCTGCCTCCGGAACTGCTCGGCTACGATTTGGGCACTTTAGCCGTATGCGCCACATTGGGTGCGCTACTACCTGACCTCGACGCTTCAGAATCCAAAATCAAGCATCTTAAACTTCCTGGCACCAGCTTCAAGCCATTCTTACTTCCGGCTCAAGTCGTGCATCGCACCGACCAGCATCGCGGCTTGCTTCATTCTATCTGGGGACTGGCTATGGTCACCATTATTGTTGCACCTGCTGTGTTGTGGGTGGGCTGGGCGCCTGTGGTTGCATTACTTCTTGGCTATACCAGCCATTTACTGGGTGATGCAGCGACCAAAAGCGGTATTCGACTTCTTTATCCCCGTTCGGCTCGCTTTCACATGTTGCCCCCAGGCTGGCGATTTACGACGGGATCTTTAGCTGAAGAAGCTCTATTCGTGCCTTTGGCACTTTTCGGTTCAACTCTGCTATTGCGGAGTCTGCTTTAATCGCTACGAAACAGCACTTTCACGTTGAATGCCTTACAATGGGGAATAATGGGGACAAAATGGCGCCTCGCCGTTTGGGTGCCCACAATAAGTTGAGTTTTTGTCCTGTGTGAACGAAAACCTCAAACGCAGCAGCAGAAGGTCATCGAGCCGCCGTTTGGCCTTTTTCGCTGCGAGTAGCGGTAATGGGCGGAGCAGGCTGTGACTCTGGCCGTATTTTCTTCTGGCGAGTCTTGTCTACGTCCACGGCGCCCACGCCTTGTTTCTGGCCACCGCAGCAATTGAGTTACCCATTTGAATTTTCTTGCTCGCGGCTACTTTTTTGCTTCGTTTGCCGACGGTGCCGAGGCCGCGGTGTAGGCGCCCCACATCGGCACGATCGGCGATGCCTCACCAAGAACACCTATCCCCACAAAAAGAGCGCGCATCCGCGGGGTCTATCCGTTACCGAGTGGCCTACCGGATGGAATGGTGAAAAACGCTTGAGTCGATGCAAGCGCTTGGCGGCCATCGTAGCCGCGTGCAAGAGGCACGAGACCCCCCTTTTGAGGTCACTTTCACGCTCTGGCTGTCCACAATGGCGGCTGTTGGTTGCTCGCTTTTGCCATGAAGACTTCGCAACTGAGCGCGCAACTGCGCGTGCAGTTTGTCCAGGGTGCCATTCCAGGCCCAGCGATGGTAGCACGAATACACCGTGCTCCAGTTGGGAAAGTCGTGGCGCAGATTGCGCCACTGACAGCCAGTTCGAGCTACACATAATATGGCGTTCACGTTCTCGCGTCGGCTTACTTTCGATTTGCGGCCTTTCTTGGCTTCTACCAAAGGCGGCACTTCTTCCCACTGCTCATCGCTCAAATCCGTCTCCTATCCTCGGTCATGCCCTGCAGTCTCACAAATTACTCCATTCGAGCACAGACTCTGATACATTATCGAGCAGCCTTTGCAAAATCATCCAGTTCGAGCCGGCTTTTCACCATCAAACGTTATCGCTAAGTCCAGCTTCTTGATGGGGCCTTCGTATCTCTTCTTGCCGTTGAGAAACACCTCAACCGCGCCTGTCATCCGCAAACCTTTGGGGCCGAGATCGATTTCTATCTGGCGTGTTCCCTGGGTTTCGATGCGGATGATCTGGCCTTCGATTTTACAGGTAAAGACGGGAGCGCCGGACAGGGTGACATCTCTTCTTATCTTGATGCCCCAGGCTCCCGTGTGCTCTTTGGTATCAGACAAATAGGCGAATTCGGTTGGGCGTTGTCGCACATATTTCTGCATCCAGTTAAGAGAGTCCGCCTG
>JAUJON010000134.1 GCA_030447595.1 Thermosynechococcaceae cyanobacterium YX3bin19 | reverse complement strand
TAAAAGAGAATAGCCTTCGGAAACTGAAGTTTTTTTGGAAAGCTTTCGGATGGAAATTCCACACAAAGGCATACATAGCTAGAATAAAAATAGCGGCTACCTGAACAAAATCAGATACTGTTCCACTCTCTCTCAAGCGGGGCTGAATAACTAACTGCTTCTGCAGCACTACAGGCACTTTACTTGCTTTCCGGTCATGAGGATAGACAATACGGGCCCCCGGAAGTTGGGTAAAACCATTTTCACTATATAGGGTTACCAGCAGAAATGGTTTGTGATAGATATTAACCAGGCTATCTATCTTCAATAAAAATGGTTTATCTGGTCTTATTATGCCGGTAAGCTGAGATTGCACAAATAAGTACGCTGTCTGAGGAGATTCCAGGCGTAAATGATAAGATTGATATCTACTTGCATCAATGGCCTGATTTAATGTATATTGAGCAGAATACCGATCGGTTAAGTAAGGCACATACGTATGGTAGAAATCATCGTACACTAGCCACTGATCTTCCAGGTTGGCAATAATTTCAGTATAATTATCCGGCTCTTCTATTGGTGCCGGAGCAGCAGTACAATTCCATACCCATCCCGTAAAAAGGGAAATAAGTGTTGCACTGATAATAACTAGCCGTAGCTTTTCTCCTATTCTCACCCGGAAATTCATTTTTAAGACTTTCAAAACAAAATTCTCGAATTATTCAGTCATCTACTTAAAATCAAGCTGTCGTAAAGCTCCTTGGATCATACTTCAAAGTACCAGTTCATGTCAGAAAAATGGCAAATTGTATAATAAAGCCGATAACCTGAGCAGGTAAAGAGAACAGTATTCTAATCCGGCATATTATAGTAGATACTAGTGTCCTAGGTAACAGCGTTAGTAAAGACTAATTAAGGCTGAAATATCAAAAAAAGCAGTAAACCTTTCCTCCGAATGGTTTATGTACAAATATAAAGCAAAAATAGCGGCAACAAATCGGTTTATTTGCACTTTAATAAACCCGATGGGTTAAAGCAGGTAAAACTTCCTTTTCCCTTTTCTTCATCATTCAATTACTTTATCAAGATACCGTTAACCTATTAGCCACTCTTTCGTATAAAGAGTTCTGGCTCTTGGTAAAAGCACTTTTATTTAAATTTTACTTCTTAAAATACCATTTATGTCTAGCTTTACCATCCCTGATTTATATATTGAGTACACAGAAAAGCGCAACTTGAATTTTACATATGAGCAATTTGCTGTGTTTGCAATGTTCTACCCTGCTTTACTAGTTGCTAATACGGATGGTGAAGTAGATGAGAAAGAATGGGATTTTTTGCAATTGCTTGCTAATGGTTTGGTAAGCCTGTCAGTCCGCGATAATGCCAGCCGTGAAGAGATCAAAGACTGGCAGAATCTGTTTTTTAGCGAGTTTCAATATCTTATAGGAAATTTCGACCTTTGGGAAAGAAAATTCATTAAATCTTTGAAGCGGCACCTTAACGAGAAACCAGCCGAAAAAGAAGCAGTTTTACGCGTAATTTATATGTTGGCCGATGTATCCGGGGGAATTTGCGAGAAAGAAAGTGTGATGATTGAGCACTTAGTACACGAATTGGGAATAGAGACTTGTAGTATATGAGCGTCTTATCCGTTAGCATCCGGCGAGGTACTCCCACTGATATTCCTGCTACGCTTGCACTGGTTAAAGAGCTGGCTCTTTACGAAAAAGCCCCCCATGAAGTAGAGAATACTGAAGAACAGATGCTGCAGGATGGATTCGGACCTAATCCCATATTTGGCTTTCACGTAGCTGAAGTAAACGGGCTGATTATCGGAATTGCGGTTTACTATTTCCGTTACTCGACCTGGAAAGGCCGGAGACTGTATCTGGAAGATATTGTGGTTACAGAATCTTGGCGCGGTAAAGGAGTGGGCAAACTACTTTTTGCGGCTTCCATTGAGGAAGCTAAAAGAACAAATTGCAATGGTATGAGTTGGCAGGTACTGGATTGGAATGAGCCAGCCATTGCTTTTTATCAGAAATACGGTGCCAAACTTGATGATGCATGGATAAACTGCAGCCTTACCCATGGTCAAATTGAGGCTTTCACTGACCGTGCAACTTCCTTAAGAAGCACCTGATTTACTCGGCAGTTAAGCAGAAGACGTTAGACAAAGAATTAACTCACTCACTTTAATAGTGTCTTTGCTCCTTGCCACCTCATACTAGCTTCTAATCAGTTTGTTTGCCCCTCCGTTGTATTGTAACTGGAACTGGTTTTGCGTCACGTAGTTAAATGCCTGCACATAGCCCCGGATAACAGTATGAATGTTTACTTCCTCCCGGATAATTTTACAATTTTTCTCCCATTCTCTGAAGGTTTTTCGGGGGCAGATAGCATTTTGTGTAACGTCTGGTATAAACTATCCTCGTTACCATCTCTGAAATAACTTCCATTATAGCCTTCCCGAACCAGCTTTTTCTCCGTTCCATCGGCTTCAGAGCACACTATGGCTTTGTTAAAGCACATGGCTTCGTTGATGGAAAGTCCGCCCATGCCAGCCAGTACATATACACCTGCTGCAGTAAAATACCTGCCCAACGTTTCAATATCGTAAATAGCTCCGATAAACCGGACCGAGTCTTCCAGGCCCAGCGCTTTTGCCTGTGCCTTCAGGTTTTCCTCCTCAGGCCCCTTGCCTATCACTACTACTTCGGCGTCCGGGTAGTCTTGTTTAAGTCGCTTAAGCGTATGTATGAGCATATTCACCCGCTTCCACTTCACCAAGCGGCCCACGTGCAGGAGCCGGTAGGCATTAGGTGGTAATATAGGCGGCAGTTCTTTTATTTTCTCTTTAGCGGCAAAAATGCGGTCGGTGTCAGGAGAATTATAGGTGATAAAAATCTTTTCCTTCGGTACCCCATAGCTACCAATAATATCATAAGCATCCTCCACGTAATTCACATGGGCATCTACCAGATTATAGTACCGCTTCCGTACCCAAGTAACCAAGTCATATTTGAGGTTAAATAAGAGACTGCCCCGTTTCAGGTTGGTTTGTAGGTCTTCGGACAATAAGCCGCCTTCCTGAAAAAACTGTCGGGCCTCCTGGTACTTAGGCACTTTGAAAGGAATTTCCTTATTAATCAGTCTAATACCCGTCCTCCTAACAGTCAGCAGCAGGGAAGGATAATAGACAAAACCCAGCACGTAGGGCCAACCGGTAACGATAATATCAGGTTTCTCTTCTTTTATAGTCTTAATAAAATTCCTGAAGAATGATTTTCCGTAAAATGCCTGATACTCTTCCAGAAAAATCACCTTGAAGTCAATACCCTCTTTTGACTGATGTACCCCTGCCCCTACCGTTACGCTGCCTTCCTTCGGAGCCACCACCACGATTTCCAAGCCTTCTAATGCATTGAGGCGGCTGAGAACGTAATTGTAATAATGCGGCAGGCCGCCAAACATGAACAGGACTTTCATGGACACAAAGTAGCTGCTTTAATTTTACTGTGAAACTCCTATAATTCTGGCTAAAAACAAAAGTACCCCTGGGTACATGTATCCAGGGGTACTTTTGGTTAGGCTAAATTCAATATTACAAAATGTACAATCTTTCGTGGTAAACGCCCTTACTGGTATGCAAGCGAATCAAGTAGACGCCTTTGTGCAACTGGAGATTAATAGTAGCATTTAATCGGCAGTCTCCGTTTGCCAAGTCTGTTTTCCAAAGTACCCGGCCATTGCGCATATTCATCATCTCCAGTTTGATCACATTTTTGGCATCGTTTACTTTTACGGTAAATATCCCCTGGCTTGGGTTTGGATACACAGAAAGTCCTTCGGCCTGAACCGTAAAATCAAATTGAACCGAAGGTGCTGATAAACAATTGTTAATATCTCTTACCCGCACTATGTACATACCAGATTGCTCAGCTGGAATGCTTCTGGAAGTAAAGGGAAGCGGAACGCCATCACGATACCAGGAAAACACTTGTCCGTCGGAAATAGCCTGCAAAGAATCCAGACAAACCTGTTTGATTTCGGGGGCTGCCGCAAGTGGCTTAACCGTTACTTTTACCGGTTTAGAAGGAAGACTTTCGCAGGTATACTTGCCACAACTGATGCAGCTATAATTAATCGTTTTTACGGTATAATTCCCTGACTCTTTTACAACAATAGATTGGGTAGTATCACCCGTAGACCAGCGGTAACCGATGCAACCAGGAGTTGCCGACAATACTACACTGTCTCCCTCACAAATCTGAGCAGAACCTGCAACCATCACCAGCGGTGCTGGAATCGAAGGCAGGACGGTTACTTTGATAGACTTACGTTCACCTTCGCAGCCGTTTTCGTAGGAAACCACGCAGAACGTAGTAGTTTTAGTCAAAGTCGGCGTGGTAAAGGTAAGGCCGGTTGCCAGATAATTTCCTTCACTGGTATACCAGTGATAATTCGATGCACCCGTTGCGATTAGATCAATAGTACCCGGCCCGCACCGGAAAGTATCTGCCACTACTGGCGTATGCGGAATCGGGAAAATAGTGGCCGTTACCTCTTTCCGTATGCTTTCCCGGTTATCTACAACATTGGCAACGTAATACTTAGTAGTTGCACTCAAAACGGGGGTAGTAAAAGAAGCACTACTTCCCAACAAATTTCCTCCGGTTAGGGAATCATACCAGTGGTATTGTGTCCCGCCGGAGGCAGTTAAAGTTACTGTCCCCGCGCCACATCTGGACTGATTGCTCACGATTGGCTGCGGAACAGGTGCCTGACAGGCTGAACCCTGGTATAATGCCGTTACTTCTGTTGGGCTCAAAGCACGGTTATAAATAGCGACGTCATCGATGAGGCCGTGGAAAAATTGACTTAAATAATGTGAACGGGTTCCAATTACTGCTTTAAGTGGAGTATTATATATAGGAGATTGTCCGCTAGAGGATGTTGAACCTGCAAATTGACCATTGATGTACAATTTTAGATCTGTATTACTTCTGGTCACTACCAAATGAACCCAGATATTGACGGCGGGCAAGGACTTCGTGTCATAACCTATCACGTTACTTGGACCAATATACGAGGAAACCGCCCAACCAGTAGTATGAGAGGTAGAGTAATAATTTGCTAAAGCCAGATTTTGGTCAGCTCCCTTTCCACCCATCGAAATAATCATATAAATAGCATCATAGGACGGATTAGAAGAAGATTTTACCCATGCAGAATAGGTGTAATTAGGATTTGTAAATGCGCTAGCATTCAAGTCAATATAGTCATTAACACCATCAAATTGGTAAGCACTGTTAGCATTTCCAAAACGGTCACTAGTTAATGTTGCCCCATAAACGGTACCGTTATTGTTGCTTCCACTTTGGTCATTGGCAGTACCGGAAAATGGTAAGCAGGCGATTAACCCTTGTTGAAGGTTGACACCAGATGAGCAGGAGAAACAGCGAGGGTAGCGATCTAGCTACGACACCGAACACAACTACTGAAAAAAAAACGACAAAACCGAAAAGAAAACAAACCACCCACCCAAGAAAACACAAACACAACAACAAAAAAAAAAAAACACAAAAAAAAACAAAAAAAACAAAAACAAAACAAAACAAAAAAAAAAAAACACAACAACAACACTTCATCTCACACACAGATCTCTC
>JAUJON010000133.1 GCA_030447595.1 Thermosynechococcaceae cyanobacterium YX3bin19 | reverse complement strand
AAGCCAAGCGTTCAATATCAGGAAGCAGTCAAAGAAGCCTTATGCTTCGGTTGGATCGACAGCAAAGTAAAATCTCTGGACGAACTACGCTATAAGCAGGTCTTTACCCCCCGCAAATCACAAAGCGTCTGGTCAAAACTGAATAAACAATATATTGAGGAGCTCATAGAACAGGGCTTAATGACTCAAGCTGGCCTTGAAAAAATCGAGACTGCCAAAGAGGACGGCTCGTGGAATACGCTAGATGCTATAGAGGAGCTAGTAATCCCAACGGACTTAAAGCAGGGGCTGGAAGCAAACGGTACTGCAGCTAAGTATTTTGAGGCGTTTAGCAACACCTCAAAGAAAAATATTCTCTTTTGGATTCATAGCGCCAAACGTCCAGAGACGAGATTCAAGAGAATTAAGCAAACCATTAGTTCAGCAGCACAGAACAAAAACCCATTGGGCCGAGCGAGAAGCCTATGAAGAAAGTTAAACCAAGAGAAGATCTTCGGCCAGAGTATGGCTTGAAGAGCTTACAGATCAGGTACTTACTGCCATTCCTGCCAAGACTGGTTGAAAATTGAGGTACCAGGGAAAGCCGTAGGATTTCCTTGCGCCCGCAGGCGAGTTTGTAATCGCTCCAGCCTTGGATTACGCTCGGGGAGATTCTCAACCAACTGGTAGGGTGAGACACCGGTTTCGAGCGCGAAAGTCGCCGTGGTTCCAGCAGCAGCCCCCGCAGACCATTCAAATGAGTGGACTCGGTAGGCCGCCGCACTGATATGACTAGTGGCAATATTCTTGCCCGTTACAATCAAATTGTTGATTCTAGGAGGAATCATCGCCCGCAGCGGGATTTGAAAGGGATAAGTTCTCGCCTCAGCTTGGCGCTCACCGGGACGCTCGTAATTACCCGCTCGCTCTGGAGAACTTAGCGCCATACAGGGGTGAAAATCCTTGGCATAGTGACCAATTCCCACACTGTCGGGGTAAATTCTTGCCCGCGATCGCAATCCCGTATCTACCACCTTAAAGGGGTCTTGGCTCTGCCCTAGCGCCTCAATTCCCGTCAAAGAATCCAACAAGTCCTTATACACCGAGGGCGGCAGCGTCTCCTGGTAGTAGGGCTGCCGGTAGTCCTTGCGAGAAATATCTGTTTCCGCGATCGCAAAGCCCTGGGGATAAGCGCCATCCATGCGACCCACCAGCCGCCGCGACTCCCGGATGTAAGGGTACTTGGACAAACCGTGCACCGTTCCCATCGGGGACCTTAGGCCCTGCAGGTAACGTAGGCGAAAGTAAGGTTCCTTTACCCCCGGCCCCAGTTTGGAGTCGGTTGTCCCCGCGGCTAACCAGTAGAAGTATCCCTGAGCATGTTCTTCCGCCCCCCGTAAGCTTTCAGGTCGTAGCCCGCCCTGCCAGCCGCCCGGCGTCAGCTGCCCCGTCGCCGCCAGCTGCTCGCGGCTGTAAATCAAATTATCTAGGGGAGTTCCGGGACGGTAATCGTTGCCCCAGGTCCAATTCTGCATGGAGATATCCCCTGGCGTAATGGTTCTGTCACCCGCTTGCGGATTAACGCTCCAAATTCGCCGATAGGTAAACACGAGAGGAAAGTCAGCGAGGCGAGGCAGTTCATAGCTGTAGTAAGAGGCGTATTGATTGTAAAACTCAGGCTTCCGCTGGAACTGGGGGGTAGCCGTCGCCTGCATCGCAAAGGTATAGGTGTAACCCTGGGGACAGTAAGGGTCTTGCGTGGAACTAGAGGCAGACGGGTTCCGGTACGAGCGAGGATCAATCCCCAGGCGGTAGGGTAAATCGGCTAAAGCTAGAAGCTCTCCTGTTTCGGTTGCTTCCACCACGTACCACTTCCCTGAGGCAGGAGGGACAAAGCGGATGAGTTTCTTGCGCAGTAGGGCTGAATCTTGCTCTCGGTAGGCGTCCTCTAGAATTCGGGATAAAGGATAGGTATTTAAAGAAGGGGCCCCAGGAGCGGCAGAGTGCTGAATCGCGCGAACCCCTTGAATGTTGCCGGGGCTGGTCTGCAGTTCCTTGACCACTGTGCTGGGAAACCACCGCAGCGTGCCACCACCCTTTCTGGCGGCATCCTGAAGCATGGCCAGGGCAATCTCAATGACCCCCCTCGGGGGGAAAACAGTATCCGACTTACCCAGCACCGACCCGGATTTAAGGTCTCATAACGCTTAGCAACGCGCCGGCGAAGTTCTAGATGTCCCGGGGAAACCACCCTAGCTGCCGCTGGCTGTTCATCCAAGGGCTACGGCCTTGGAGAGGAAATTTGTCCCCCCAACCAATCCGTAATTTCCGTCAAGCAAACCGTCCGCCCATTCCTCAGGGTTTATGCAGGCGCAGCGGCAACCCCAGAAAGTCCGCCGCCAACCACTAAAATTCTCACAGGAGACGGCCTCAGCAGATTGGGCGACAGCGGCAGCCGGATGCCATAGCGGTTACGCTCCAGGCTGAGAGAAGGACGATTTAGCCAGCGGGTGTTTCATATAGTTGAATTTTTTACTGAGTTGTTACCCTAGCGGCAGCCCAGAGGCAACCGCCAGTTCCATGCAACTCAATAGATCAGAAATTTTGAATATATAGAACATTATCTCAGTCAAACTGTCCCGCAAGAGAGAGTTAAGCTGCGCTGACGTTGTGGTCGTTGAATAAAGCCACCAATCCCGCTAAAGTCTTAAGCTCTAGCCTCTGGAAAGCCTCCCGCCGCCCCACAGGGGTAAGAAGCTCTGGAAAGCTTTATCCTGCCCCACGTCGGTAGTAGAAGAACGACACGCCTTTAAACCCTGGCTGCCGCACTGCCTGCACTTGCTGTTGGACTTGCTGAATGGATACCGGGTAGTCTTCCGAGCCCAATGAGAATGCTAACGTCACAGGGATATGCCGACGATTTTCAGCCTGCACCTCTGGACGTTTCAGTTCTGCGCAATAAAGCGTTCAGATCGTCTCGGTACACCTGTAAATGAGATCTTCAACCAGTCCATACCGTTCCAGCTGCCAATCCTGTAAATAATGCTAGGAAAAATGAAAAGGCTAGAGGATTGGGAGACAGCACCATGTGCGGTTCGGGTTTCAGTGCCTGACCGTCCGAAACACTCGTGCCATCAACCCAGTAATTTTACCGCCAGCGCATCCACTCTGAGTCTCGCGGGTTATTGGGTATGTTTGCCCGGATGTTCATCCCAGAAAGCTGCACGGTGTAGGTCATAGCCTAATTCAACAGGTAGGCCGAAATGCGATCATCCAGTTGAATACCATCGACCTCATAGCGGCTGACAATCTCGCCATCAGGTCCACAATGAACTGCTGCACAGTTGGCTGAAAGGGATTGAGCCAAAACCCGGCTATCCTGCCCTTCCTTGATAATCTCAGTCCCATCTCGGCGACGGGTAAGCCAATCCGGTGGCGGCAGGCTAACTCCGAGTTAGCGGGGGCCATGAGGCCAAACTCAAACCAGGGAATCAGGTAAGCCCCGTTTATGTCCCCAGGCCACAACCTCCGCCAGCATATCGCGCTGTTTGTAATCCGGTCGACAGCGCCTCGCCCGGTAACCTGGCGAGCGACAGGACTGGGGGTAGAGCGTATAGCCGCCATTCCAAACCGTGGGTAAACCGTATTGAAATGTAAATCCCGCCAGACGTTCCAAGGCCCCGCTGAGCCGCTGGCGGAGAATAGCACATCACTATCAATATTGGCCCAGCCAATCCCCTGCATCTCAGCTGCCGGTCCGGTGGCTGCCAGCCCATAGCCAGCGGCAGTTGACTACCAGGGCAATCGCCACCCCTAGCCAAGCAGGCCCAACCACCATCGATGCCTGCTCACAGCCGCTGTCGCGCAAATTGGCGCCGTGCGTAAGTCCCGCAGGTGTGTAGCAGCCTGTAGCGGGTACCGCTTCTCCTGAACCAGCGCCGTCGTCTGTTGGGGACTGGCTAAACCGGGGATTGGTATGTATGCAGGCGTTTCCACCCCATCCAAGCCCAAGCGCCAGCGGCGGCGGGAACCTCCACCTGGGCGATTTCCGGTAGCGAACTGGATGGGCCAGGACCGCTAAGCCGCCAGATTGCTGAATCGCCTGGAATCACCACCCGCGGCTCTGGCAGTTCCTACTGGAGCCTGTCCTTGCAGGTAAGGCTGTATCAGTGGATATTCGGGTCAAACGCATAGCCTAAAATATGCACCTCCGTTTCCAGTAGTTCCGCCGTAATTTCTACCTCAGCCCAGAGGGTAAGTGTTGTTTCAGCCTGAAGGTTTGGTTTCTCTCAAGACTCTAACCAAGCTTGGGCAACTTGAAACTCCCTAGTGGTGTGGTGGTCAGTAATTGCCGTCCCTGAAGGCCCAAGGCGATAACGCCTGCTGGATCAGCGGCCCAGGTTGTAGCTTCATCGGAGTAAACCGTGTGCATATGGAAGTTGAACGAGTCCGACAGCTATTCGCATTAATCCCTTGGAAACTGCCTCAGGTCAGACCGAGTCTCCTTTGAGCTCAGAATTGACAACCATAGCTATCTCAAAGAAATAAGGGCAATGTCCACTATATCGAAATCTAGCTTGCCCTCTCCTTGGCTTTTTCAACAGAGATGCGTTGATTAGCGTGGAAAATTACCAGCTCTTCTTGGAACATTGCCCTCACTCAAGCCGCCACTACAGTTGAGGAAATTGTGGGTTGCAAACCAATGCTCCAACAACTTGAAACTCCAATCATATCAACAGTGAAGTAGCATTGTTTTACTGATTTTATTGGCAGGCAAACTCATTGGGCAAGTAACTAGACGGTGAGATTCAAGATTGCTTGAACAGGGTGCTTTGAGGTACACTCTTGCAGCCCGGCGATCTAATTCACTATTTTGAACAAAAATAGAGACGTGCCGCTGGAAAATACCCGGTCTTGATCCCAGTCAGGATGAGACTCCAGGTAGCCTTTCAGTGTCTCATGTAGATCTTCTGGAATTTCAGCCAAGATACTGATCATCGCGTTCATAGACTCTTCCTTTTAGCTGATGGGATGGGCAACTTCTCCAGATGCACTGCTGTAGTCTGACGGGAAAAACAGCGAAAAGCTAGCGCTAACCCAACCTCAGCCTCTACCCGCTACTACCATCTAGATAGCAATAGCGGGAAAGACTGAAACTGTAAGCACTTTTTAACTGGGTCGAATCATTGCGCTATATGGGGGTGGGGTTGTCAATGGGTAGCTCCTTACACTTTTACAATTTTCTGCAAAAAAAGAACTCATTTTATGAAAAACAAGGCCTATTTGATTACATAAACTTACAATCCTTTACAAATGTGGAGAGTTTATGAGAAAAGTTTCAAAATCTGAAAATCCCAGAAACCCATCAAGCGCTATAAGAAGTCACAAGCTCTAGGGAAACCCTAGACCTCTGTGGAAAACTTAGACGGCTTTGGGAGCTTGGGAAAGCCCGTAGAAAACCTCTTCCTCTAAATAAAATTGTTGAACTTTATAAAAATCAGCGACTTGTAATTTTTGCTAGTTTCTTGAAATAGCTGCTTAAAAGCAGAGAACCATCTGCTCCAAGAGCAGTAGCCAAAAATAGCAAGAATTCATCTGAGATCGCCAAAAATTGGCAAGCCTCTTTGCCCAAATAGTGCGGCAAATAGATTTAACAGAGAGTGCCCGGCGCCAATGGCAGAAACAGGCTCAAGTTGACCAGCACCAGGACCCCCAAGGAATGCTCACCAGCCAAGAGCGTCTTGAGCTGTTGTTGTACCGGGGATCTCAAACGAGCCGAGATGGAGTGGACTTCCTAAATCATGATTGGCCCGTAGCAGCCAATCTCAAGCGATGTCAGTTTCATCCTCCAGAACCCGGCTTTGCTTGATGTGCTTGACATCACCTATATTCCCACAGCCCAAGGCTGGCTATTGGGCTTTCACTTGCTGTAAAGACAGATGCTCCTCATCGAATCCTTGAAGTCAAAACTGTAGCAAGCTGATGCTGTATTCTTGTCAGGGGTGACATCATAGCCAGTTTATTTCGAACATTGCCGGCCAAAGTCACGTCGTTGCTAGCGCCTCACCCACGACTTTCCCATGACAAGTTGCTGATAAAGCCTTGCCCAGGGTGCAAAACGTAATCATGCGGAAGATCATTAGACTGCGTAAGCCACACAGAGCCTTGCTCGCAGACCAGTTGTGCCCAGCACAGCCTTGCCGCTCCACAGCTGATGAGCGGCTAGATTTACCTTTCCTTGAGGTTATATCAGGAATCAGTTCTAGTTGTTGGTAGTTCTGCCACTGTTTGAGCGTTCTCATTAGTAAACCTCTTGGAAGCGCAACTGAGCATTGACGGCCTTCATCGCAGTGGTTTTTGTAGATGAACTGGTAATCCGTCACCTTTAAGGTCATTCAGAAACAACCCGCTTGAGAAGGTACAGATTCAGTAGATTTCTCCTAGTGTACAGTTACAGCGATTTCCACTGTTCTAGTAAAACTCGAAAACTGTACTAGGCCAAAGGAAAGTGAAAATCGCCTAGTATTGCCTGTAAGACTGTTGCTGTCATTTTGAGGAGGGCTCAGCTTGTGAAGATTCCCTAGATCGGCAGTCGGCAACAACTACCCCTCTACTTGCAGGTCCGCGATTCCATTGGGCATCTAGTCCAGGCTGGGGTACTGCAGCCAGGAACGGCTTCCTCCATTCGCACCCTGGCAGAGACTACTGGGGTCAACAAACTGACCGTGATTGAAGCCTACAGCGTTCTAGAGGCAGACGGCTTGATCTGTCTCGCCAGGAGCAGGTTACTTTGTCAACCGTCCAACTACAGCACCCAAGCTGGAATCAAACTTTGCCCTAGCAACCGCCTTGTAATATTCCGGAAGCACCAGGCATTTCCTTCTTTAGGTTATGCGCACTGCCTGGGTGCAAGCCCATCAGCAGGAATGATTGATTTTATTTCGTGGCTTTCCCATCCCCCAGAAGATCTGCAGCGAGTTTCCCGGCGGGCAGTGGCACAGGTTGCCGAGACCCTATTCAACTACGACATGCCGGGAAGGGCAACTAACTCCTACGCAAGCAAATTGCCCAGATACTAGTGTTACAAGGGTTGGAGGCTTCCAATCATCTAATCATCACTAATGGTTCCAAGCAAGGGTTGTCTTTGGCAATCCATTACTATGTATAGCCAGGCGATTGGGTGACGTCGAGCTCCTTACCTTTCATGGAGCCCTAGCTATTTTAGAGAGCTTAGGGGCTAGGGGTCATCTGGCATTCCCGCTATTTTTTAACGCAGAGGGGATGAATCTAGAGTTACTTGAGCAATATCTCCGCAGCCATCGACCTAGCTGATGCACACCATCACACCCTGCATGTAACCCCACTGGGTTGACAACCTCTCAACACGTCGGCAGCAACTGCTGGCCCTAGCCCAACAGTATGACTGTCCAATTCTGGAAGATAACGCCTATGAAGGGCTCCACTCGGAACCGGTTCCTCCGCCCATCAAAGCTGAGATCAGCAGGATTGGGCAGACTTTACTCAAGTACTTTCCTCTAAAACCTTGATGCCCGGTTTGCGGGTAGGCTATATGGTCGTGACCGGCAAGCACTATCAACCAATCTTGGAGCGGAAACGTCGGCAGATCTCGTCCACCGTATCCTGCGCAATTGTCAGTGAGTAATCAGCTCTCGGTCACTACCGACGCCACCTGAGCAACCTGAACCACAAGAACCTCCAGGGCCGTAACGCCATGCTGCAGGCTTTGGAGGGTTACTTCCCGGAGGTTGACTGACTGTTCCCAAGGGGGTTGTCGGGTGCACTTACCAGCCGGTCTACCAATGCCGGAGATTTGTCAAGAAGCGCTATCTCAAAACGTTCTAGTTGCAAACGGTGCAGCGTTTTCCCAGACCAGCAGGCTACCCAGCCATGCGCCTGACTTTCTCTACACCCTCCGGAGAAGATTGAGGCTGGAATCGCGGGTCCTGGGTGACTTACTTAAACGTCATCTAGCAGGGACAAGGGCTAAAATGCCTCATAGAAGGCGAAGCGATCTTTGCCGACATCTCCCTTTCCAGGCAATCACCAAGAAACGTACTGCTTGAAACTATGGTGTTTCTGGCTAAATTAATGCAACCTGTCTGTTGAATCGCTGAGTTTGGGCTGGCGATTTGGAAGCCTCCTCCTGTCTGGAACTTTGCCGAGAGAATTATCGTTTGTCCTAGGTCACTTGCAGAGCTGTCACACCAGTCCCACCCAACTTGGCACTTAATTCCACAGGCGATCGCCTTTTTCATCATCGCGGGCTTGGGGAGAGACCTTGAACAAAAGACTTCCTTTCTTCTGGCGGTTTCCCAACTCCAATAGGCACCAGATTGCTTGTACTCTAAATCAGCGACCACTGCTGCAACCCAGGTTCACCAGCTAACTCCTGGAGACACGTATCCCCAGTGATATACTTCTGGAACAGTGGGAAGCTGAAATAGGGATAGTGATTCTTGTAACAATCTTAAGGTTTCGGCAACACATCCCGGATAAAGAGAGCTGAAGGTGATGCCGGTTTCGTGATAGCGCCGACGTAGTTCCCGCATCGTTAACACGTTACAGACCTTGCCGTCTTTATAGGCCTTAACGGGTTCAAACTTCTTGCCGTCAATCATCGCGATTGAGGCCCTCTGCGAAGCCTTGCAACTCCCCTAAGTCGGGGCGCGCGGTGGAATCTTCCCGCCCAGCTCGTCCGGGTTGTGCGTCACGGTTCCTAAAATAACGAGCCGCCGAGATCTTCAGCGGAGGACTTCTGGAGATCCTCAAGCATAAGGTTACACAGGAGAAAATGACCCAGGTGATTGCAGTGACGGTCAACTCCGTAGCCTTCTGGGCTTCGCAACGGCTCTTTCAATAAGGGGAGATAAATCGCCGCATTGCACACCAAAGCATCTAGGGACTTGCCGCTTGTCCTGAAGTGGTTCACAAACTGCCGAACGCCTCCAACGGTTTCCAGGTCGATAGGCATGATGGTGTAACTATCCTGCGGTATTGCCACCATTTGGGCAGCTTTTTCCGCCTTCGCCAGTCTCGACATGCCATCACCACATGCCATCCCTTTTGGGCAAGTGCTTTGGCAGCATACAGGCCAACCCCGAGGAGGCACCCGTGATCACGACTGTTAAGTTCTGATGTTCCACTCTACGAGACCCATTGATTCTGTTGACTATCTCTAGGAGCTCTACGCCACTGAGCCATCAGCTCTTTGTCTCTAGTTCTTGGCAATGATTACTAATGGGAGCGGGAGATTTCAGGAGGGATGAGCCCGCTCAACTGGCGATTCCACCCCCGGCGGTAACTCCACTTTAACAGCCAACGCTCGGCCCATACTCTTCCGGCTCAGCTCCAACCCCTCATGAAAGAGGGGTAACCTGTGTGAGGCTGACCAATTATGATTGAGACTTGGTTTCTCCTGCAAACAAACTGTGAGGTTTTCTCGTGCTAAAGCTGTATCAGATCCCATTTCGCCCAACTCCCGCCGCGTCTGGATTACCTTGTTGGAAAAAGGACTGGAGTTTGAGTTAGTAGCTGTCAAACTGAATGGCGAACAGTTTAAACCAGAGTTTCTGGCGATTAGCCCCTTCCATCACATTCCAGCTTTGGTAGATGATGGCTTAAACATGGTGGAGTCTTTAGCAATTTTGGATTACTTAGAGGCAAAATATCCTCAGCCGGCGATGTTGCCTAGCGATACCAAAGATTTAGCAGTGGTGCGGATGGTGGAATTAGTCACAATTAACGAGTTGTTGCCTGCTACGACTCCACTATTTCCGCTCATGTTAGGCCTGCCAGGGGGAGACCCAGAAAAAATCGAACAGGCAAAGCAAAAAGTATCAACGGTGCTGAAGTTTTTTGAGACTTTGCTGGATGATCGCCCATTCTTTGGCAGTCAAACCATCACGCTTGCGGAACCGGTAGCGGGTACTGTTATTCCCTGGTTGCCGGGTGGAGGAGTGCCCTTGAATCACTATCCCAAATTGAGTGCTTGGTGCGCTCGCTTAACAGCGCGTCCAGCATGGCAAGAAACCGAAGCTACCCCAAAGATGATAGAAACGCTGAAGTCGCGCCTGCAAACTATGATCTCTAAAAGCGCCGGGTGAAAATGCAAAGGAACCACTCTTGTAAACAGTTCTGACTGCAGCGAAGTAGCGTTGGCAAGTAATTGGGCGATGGAACCACTGGTTTCAATTTGCTATTCGAATGAGCGATTTATCTTTTGCCGCTCATTTTGTGAATCAGCCGGGAGGGCAACAGGGGGACTGGGATCATCTTGACGTCGATAGGTAGGGGTACCAATTGCTGGAACAATCACTTTCAACGCCTGTTTGATCACTCTAAACGTCACAGGTACTTTGCCGATCGCATGCCCATCAATGTGGACTTGTAGCTTGGCTTTCGAGGTCAGGCGGACCACTGCGGCTTGGTAAGTTTCAATTTTGGGGTTGTAATGGTGCTGCCCTCGGCTAATGGACCAAAAATGTCGCACCAGCTCCCACTTGCTGAACTTTCGGTAAATGGTCACTGTCAGCAGACCGTCATCCACAATGGCGTCCGGGGCAACTGTAAATCCAGTGCCATAATAGGGTCCGTTGGCAATCACTACTAGCAGCGCTTGGATTTGAAACTCTCTGTGGGTAGCTATCCTTCGCGGCAAAAACTGTCGGCGTGGTGATGGGCGAGTCCTAGTTGCTGCCATGGGGCGGTCTAACTCAATTCTCAGGGGTTGAGGTTGATAACTCATTGCTAACCGAAAAACCTGAAGCATCCGGCCCCATCGTCCACCCTTAATTTCTTCACCCAGCGGAAAGATAATTGCATCCAGTCCCACCCCTGCCGCCTCAAAAAAGTAGTGTTCATCGTTAGCTTGCCCAACATCAATAGGCTTAACCTGCCCCTGCGCCAGTACCTGACAGGCCTGGGTGATATCCGTTGGTATATTAAGGCTGCGGGCAATGTTGTTATAAGTGCCGATTGGTAAAATGCCTAGTGGGATCGGGGCATGCAGCAATCCTTTCGCGACTTCGCTGACCGTCCCATCACCGCCCCCGACGATGACCATCGCACAACCTTCTTCAACCGCTCGTTGGGCAATCAGACTAGGAGACTCATCTGGCTTAGTAAATGCTAGTTCAGCGCGAATGTCCTCTGCCTCCAGTGCCGCAATAATGTCTGGCAGCTTCATCGTGTTGGGCTCCTCAGTACCGGAAATCGGATTCATAATTAAACATGCACGCTTCATTTGCCTGACCCTGCACAGTGAGGTGATAGACATCTAATTCATCAGACTGATTAAACTGTGCCTTGCCCAATCTTGGTGCAAAACAATCGCCACAAATGAGGTTGGCTTGATGCCAAGGGCACTAACATTTATTTTTATTCAACTCTAGGGTACCCCCCGAGTTGGGGTGTAAACGAGCTAACAATTCATTACATCCGGCAGACGAAAGATTCTGACTATGGGCTAAGGATTATCTGCCGCCAGTGAATTCGGCCCTAATCTTTATCCCGCCGCTAGTGACTAGAAACCATGCTCTGCTAAAAATTCCGGCGTCACGGTAGCTGTGGCGGTGGGCTGTTCCAAAGTTGAGTGAGGTAGCCGGAGAAACTTTTCGGCGTATTTACCCAATAGATCGGCTTCTAAATTGACGGGGCTATCGGGCTGTAGAGCCTGTAAATTTGTAGTCGCAAAGCTGTGGGGAATCACGGCAGCTTTGAACCAGGTGCCCTCAGAGTTACAATCAGCCACAGTGAGGCTAACACCATTGACGGCAATGCTGCCTTTAGAAAGGATGTAACGGCCAACGGCAGCCGGAGCGGTAAAGCTCATCTCCCAGGAGTCAGCCGTTGGTTCCGCTCCTTGTAGCCAGCCAACTCCATCAACGTGTCCAGTCACAAAATGCCCGCCCAGCTTGCTGCCGACCCGCAAGGAAGTTTCTAGGTTAACTGGGGCTCCAGTGCTAGCCCGCTGGCCGAGGGTGGTGCGGTTGCGGGTCTCGGGTGAAGCAGCAACGATAAATCCCTGCGGCAAAATTTTCTCGACAGTAAGGCAAACCCCGTCTACCGCAATGCTATCCCCGATCGCCAGGTCTGCCAGAATGGATAAAGAGGAGCAGTGGACCTGCAGTCGATCAGTTGCAGCAACACTGAGATGACCTAGTGCTTGAATTAATCCGGTGAACACGTGTGGGTTGCAGGGAGTAATGGGCTGAAAAACGGCTTGAGGTTGGTTAAAGTTGCGTTGTCAAACCTTAAGAGCGATAGCTACGATGAAGTACAGAAGAGCGTTAAAATCCTGTCTACTTTTACTGTTTTGATATATTGTTTTGATTAACTTAAGTAGCTGGCTCTTTTAGAATATTGGACCATTCTAGCGAGAGTTGCTACCGAATATAGTCTGCATCATTCGCCTATCATAGTTAAGAGGCTAAACTGATGATTGAGATGAAAGTCGCTGGGATTGCGTTAGACGCGGCAACTCGCATTCCTATCGTGCTTTTGAAGGATGCCTCGGAGCGCCGAGCTTTACCGATCTGGATTACTCAGGAAATGGCAAGGGCGATTTTAAGTGCTCTGGAAAACCAGCGATCACCGCGCCCTCTGACCCATGATCTAATGGTCAATTTCTTAGAGACCTGGGGCATGGCTCTAGAACGGATTGTGATTCACGCCCTGCAGGATAATACCTTCTTTGCCGTTCTTACAGTCCGCCAGGGTGAGACCAAAAAGGACATTGATGCTCGCCCTAGCGACGCGATTGCCCTAGCCGTGCGGACAAACTGCTCCATCTGGGTTTTAGAAGAAGTGATTGCCGATGCTTCAATTCCCGTAGATCGAGATGCTGACGAGGCAGAGCGAGAAGCTTTTCGACAATTTATCGCCAACCTGCGGCCAGAGGATTTTACCCAACCCGGAGATCGGGGTGAAGCGGGTGAAGCTTCAGCTTGAGCCATGCACTATCGCCGTTTTGGTAAAAC
>JAUJON010000132.1 GCA_030447595.1 Thermosynechococcaceae cyanobacterium YX3bin19 | reverse complement strand
CGGACGCTAATATCTTTACGTGAACAAACACTGGCTTGGAAAACAGCTCTTGAAACGGTAGTATTACTGCGAAGAACTCATCAGGATAAGAATGCATAGTACAGCTGGTTTGGCGATAAGTCTATACCAGTTTCCGCTCCGATGGGTTCTTTTTTGGTACTTTTTCCCCTCCCTAAATGTGAAAGTCGAGCTTAGGAGCTGTTCATTCTCAACTTTGTTCAAAAAATGATCAACTTTTGTTCAATAAAATGATCAACTTTTGTTCATGTTCTACCTTCCCTACTGTTTAAAAACCCATTTCAAATAAAGCTACGTCAGTTTTTTTTGAAGTATTCATTGTTCAACTTTTGTTTAATTTTTGTCACATTCTTGGAGGTTGTTCAGGCTTTATAAGCACTATCTTGTGGTATAATTTTAACTTAATTTATAAACAATTTATTACAACACTAACATCTATGCAAACACTAACCTGTATTAATCCATCACGAAGCTACCGGGTTGGAAAGTTATTTATGAATGCCCTGGCAATGGGATGCTTGTTATTTGCATCCTGTAAAAAGGATACAGGTCTTACTGATGAAGAGAATATAACTCCAGGTTCTGCTAAAAACAGCGCTAGGATAGCTACCACTACAATTTGTGATGACCAGGATAGAGACATGGGCATACACAGTATGCAAAGTTGGTGGTCACCTAAGGTTAGTCTCATCAAAGCTTGTAAAACCTATACGGGAGACGATACGACAGTTACTACATTTAAGTACGACTGGAATGTGAACTCTGGAGGCACAATAGGTGGTATTGAAAAAGGAGCGAGTTCGAAATCGCCCGGTTATCCATGTCAGATTAAAGATGTTAGAGATTGGACTACTTCAGTGACTATGAATAAAGCCACTACTACAAATGACGGAAGATGGGTTTTTGGTATTTATGGTTGGACCGACGATGAAACCCCAGGTTATCCTTGGCAAGACGAGTTTTATATTACAGAATACAAAAGCCCGCTTAAAGGTGATGGCATAGATCCCAAGATAGGTGAACTTACACTACCTAGTGGGGCTATTTATGATATGTACAAGGGTCAGTTTAAGGATCAGGATGGCAATCCTAATGGTAAGTTTCGCCTCAAAGCAGTTCGGAGAACTCCCCGCACGGGTAGTATGACTGTGAATATGAAGCCGTTCTTCGACTTTTGGAGAAATATGAATTATAATCCTATGCGTGATACTGACCCTATAGTAAGATTGGGATGGGCTGTTGAAACCTTTGGTGGTACCACCGGGACAGTTAATTTAACCAATATTGATTTGCCACAATTGAAATAGTTGCTTTACTATAATAGGCTACCTATTTAGTTTTGTGCTTGACTTTAAAGTTACGGATAGCTTGTTGAGAACCACTTCTTGAATAATGCAGACAGCGTTCCAAACGCTGTCTGTTTTTGGAAAAGGAATAAAAAATGCTTTGGTTAACCAAAGCATTTTTTATTTAAAGGTAATCCGAATAGATCAGTTCACTGCCTATATGGTTGTACTTCCCCATCCGGGCCTAAAATCAATTAGTATCTGTAAAATACTGATAATCAATGAATTATTAACCAAATTTTTATAAATTATTCCAACTTTGCTCCAGAATTAAAAGTCTGTCATACAGGCAGTTATATCTTCTAATTGATTTTAGGCCCGGATGGGGAAGTACAACCGTAGAAGAAACTTATTGGAAATAAGGAAGAAAAAGTTGCTTTAGTGAAAGCTAATCCACTATATTAGACTAATATTCAGTTCTTTACTTGCTCCCGCTGTGGAGGAGGCTCCATACACAATAACGCTCACTGAAAGGAGGTCTCTAGATGACAATTGAAGCGAATCCATTGGGTCAATCGTTCCTTGAACCCCAGAAAAGGGTAGTGCCCCACTCTATTTTGCCCCCCAAAGAATCCCTCCAGCCAGACCTTATTCTGGTAAATTGCGTACACCGGGAGATTACTGGTTCGATTAGCCAATCTCCGCAGCTGGGGCTCCTCTATATTGCCTCCACCGTACGCCAAGCCGGCTATCAGGTTGCTTTAGTGGCTGGCGACGCAGTCCTGCGGGAGATTACCAAACAGTGTTGTAATGGATCTCCGTTTCTAGTGGGATTCTACGTGAATTCGGATAATTACCAGGAAGCAACCCGGGTCGCACGGCTACTCAAAGCTCGCTTTGATTGGTTACGCACCATCGCCGGTGGACCTGTTGCCAGCGTGCAAGACTTTAGCCTCGTGAATGAGGGTGCCTTTGATTTCGCTTGCCGGGGGGACGGCGAGGAGCTGGTGGTGGAGCTGCTTAACCACCTTGCCTTTGGATCCCCTTCCTTACCGAACATTCTGGGGCTTACCTATCGAGCCGATACGGGAGCAACCCAGCAAAACATGCCCCGTCCCCTCCTGCGTAATCTGGATACATTTCCCATTCCGGACCGTTCACTGTACCCGCTTCAAACGCCGGAATTACGAAGCCAACTCATCACCAGCCGGGGGTGTGGATTCCGGTGTACCTTCTGCTTTGAATCGACCAATCGCCGGTTTCGAACCCACTCTGCCCAACGGGTAATTGAAGAAATACGGCACTTGAAGGAGTTATACGGGTCCACGTATGTGACGTTTGTGGATGACGTTTTTACGCAAGACCCCTCCCGCGTCCGCGAAATCTGTCGACTGCTCCTCCGTACCTTTCGGCCGCACGAAGACCTTTTTTGGTACTGCGAATCCCGGGTGGATCAGTTGATTCGCAATCCGGACCTTTTGCCCTTGATGCAGGAAGCCGGCTTAGTCCGCTTACAAATTGGCACAGAGAGCGGCTCCCAGGAAGTGATTGACGCCTACAAGAAACATATTAACCTGCAGCAGATTGTCGATGCGGTCGGCCAATGCGTGGAGGCAGATGTGCTCTCCATCCACACCAATTTCATTTTAGGCGGAGCACTCGAGACTCCCGAGACACTGGCCAAAACCTTAGAGCTGGCTCAAACCTTAGTGGCCTTGGCGCCTGGGCGCTTTGAAGCTACGACCACGTACCTGTCTCCCTATCCAGGCACGGATATTGCCAGTCAGCCGCAGAAATACCAGCTTCGCCTCCTGGATCCTCACTTTCGCACTGGACTCAGCGATGATTACATCTTTGTGGAAACGGAGGCGCTAAGTAAAGAAGACATACTGCGATTGGGCTTGGCGTTTAGAGCGGAACTGACCAAACAGATGATTGGACAGCTTATCCAAATTCCCAGTGAGCTGCTGCTCAAGCACGTGGACATGACTAGTCACGACCTGCTTACCCAGTGGGCAGAGCTTATTTTAAATGACCCTATCCTGGGTGGTTGGGCCCGTCTGCGGGGCACCGGATTATATCACGACCAGTACGGGGAGCAGCCCCGGGAGAACGTATTTCCCCTGCGCACCTTTGACTTGGCTAAGGTTGTGGCCAATGGCGGACGGTTATTTTGGCCCTCAATGGGCAGAAAATACGAATTTCGACCTGCCGAGTTGAGGATTTTGGAGCTTTGTTCGGGCAAAAATTCGCTGCAAGAGGTTTTCGACAGCGAATCGGTTGATCCTATAACCGGATCGGCCTTCCTTCAGAGCCTGGTCCACCACAAGCTGGTGGTGTTTCGATGGGAGTCGTAAAGGAGGCTTGAAGCGCTTTTGGCCTAACCGAAGGCATCCTCCCGGCCGTCTACTTATTCCATCTATGTCCATCTTCATAAAACAATAGCTATGCCTAAGAAAAAATCTCAGATCCACTCCCGACCAATCCCAAACCTGAAGCCTTCTTTGGCTATGCCGCAGCTTCGGTTGGGAATTGGCCAGTAAAGAAAATGAAGCGGTCAACGAAGCCTTCCAGGAAATCTTAAAGGCAGTGGTAGCCAAAGACGGATGGTAAACTTGATGATTCCCTCAACTACCCCATCCTCCTTTACAGGAACTATCCCCTTTCCAAAGCCAGAATCTAAGTGATGATGATTTGAAGAGATGCAGGGAGAATTGACAAGGAGGTGGCCGCCTTTGTCAATAGCTCGGAAGCCGCGAAAATTCCGATTGTGGGTCGAATTATCGTATCCATTGTAGCCGGTAAAACGGCTAAAGTGATCTGTCGAAAGATTAACTGTTAACGATTCCAGGGCAACTCGTATAGCTGTTGCTACTACTGCTTTTCGGGTCTAACGCAATCGAAGGGAACGTAACCTTTTCCTAAAGGACGGGCCTGTCCAGGAGTTTTGAAATTTCCCAGAATATGCTTGTGTGGACAGGCTCTCCTTTGTTTAAAACTCCTACGTTAGCTATTACAGTAGCCAACGGATAACTCTGATTAATGTCGTTTAATCATACCCAGCTTACGTCGTACAACAAGGAACAACTCTCTCACCCGCTCTGGCTGGGGCACCAGCGCGTTGCGGCTCGCCTCATCCCAAGTTTCAGCTAATGCCTGAAGGGCCGCCGCCTCTACTCGGTGCACTGTCGAAGCAGCTGCCGTAGGATATACGTTGAACAGAGCCGAACGCATCGGTTCGCGGAAACCGTTCGTTGATGGGGGCACCGGTATGATATGAGGTGCCGCGACCTCCGCATATAACGGCAGGTGTGTGACAGGCCGACCGGTATCTGGGTCGGTGACAAAGATGCTAAGATGACTTGGCACTGATGACTTAAGAATTTGGCATAAGATATCCCTTTAAGGTCTAGCGAATTACGGCTTTGCGAGGTAGTGGCAGTTCATCAATCTAACTTTTGAGTTAGAAGATTACTGTTAGTTTACATTTATTCTTCAACCAACATTTTCCAAATAGGAATCTTGCCTTTTCAATCAGTATTTGGATTTGGCTACCAAAAGCAAAAAGTATTTGCAGTTAATTAAAGTATTACTACAAAGCTTTATCGACTCAAATGGACGATGACAGCACTTGCATAGGGAAACAGTATTGGCAGCAGCCTTTGTTTGCTGCCAGTTGGCATTATAGCACCGGATGTATTGTTCAAAATGGGAGAATAGTTCCTGATACTCTTTCTGATTCTGGGTACGGTAGCCAATATCAGGAGTTGTCATCCGAACTCTCGTGCAGGTTCATCGAAGTAACATCCTGCTTCTCATTCATGTATAATTTTGAATGCAGGTTGGGTATGGGAATGGGAGCAAAGCCGATGGCTTTTACTTCCTCGTAACTCTCCTTGTTATCCTTCCGGATGTATCCTCTACTGGTACAGCGTTATGCTAAGCTTTTCCAGGGATTTCCTGGTATTTCTTCCAATCGGCTACCTTATTGTAAGGTGATACAATAATCATGGTGCCGGGCATCGTCCATCAGGTTCGCAATCTCTGAGGCAATGGATTGGGGTTTTAGCAATTCCATATCTTGTAAAATATCTATCGAAAGCTAGCAAGGGGAAAGTCAGGTCCCTTACTAAAACAAGTGCAATCTTGCCCGGGAAAGATTCTGCATTGAAACATTGTCATTCCCAAGGCACATTAGAAGAAATTGCACCTGATTATTCCGAAAAACGTTGGGTTCTTTTCCATGAAAAAAGCTTTTCTTTCCCTATTATGGCTATCGGCGGTGCTGTGGTCCTGCCAGCCGGACACGGTCACCCCACTACCACCAGCTTCCCTTTCGGAGCACCTCACCTTAGGCAATCCCAGTGCGGCTGCAGCGGACGTGAATCAGCCTAATTACCTGCTGGAAAAAGGCAGTATGCCCTTTCTCACAATCAGCAGGGTATTCCCAACTGGGTAAGCTGGCACCTGAGTAGTAATTGGCTGGGAGCAGCCGACCGGCAGGATGACTTCCACCCCGATAGTGAACTTCCCAGAACTTCTAGGTAAAGCCTTCACAGTTATACTGGTTCCGGTTTTGACCGGGGGCACCTGTGTCCGCCGACCGGACCAGCAGTGTAGAAGACAATTCGGCTACGTTCCTGATGAACAATATGATGCCCCAGGCCCCTAATAATAACCGCATTACCTGGGAGGCCTGGAAGGCTACTGTCGCAAATTAGTTAGTGAGGGCAATGAGTTGTATATCATCGCGGGTCCTCTCGGCTCCAGGTGGCACTGGTTCTAATGGCGGGGTGACTTACTCACTAGCTGGTGGAAAGATAACGGTTCCGGCCTCTACCTGGAAAATAGTTGTAGTCCTTCCTGACGGAGAAAATCGATCTGAGCCGGGTAAATGTAGCACCCGGGTGATTGCAGTGCAAATGCCCAATTCCCAAAGTGTCAACTCTCATCCCTAGGAATACTACCGGCTGAGTGTGGATGAACTGGAAGTACTCACCGGATACGATTTTCTCACCTCCGTACCGACCGCACAAGCGATAATTGAAGCCAAAACGGATAAAGAGGTGATCAATAATGGGGTTCTTCTTCCAAATGGGGTTTTCCTAGCATGGAGGTAAACCAACTACTCTCAGCGAAGCTAATTACGCTAAGAAACTAAATTTTTAGTTGTTCTGCTTATCACATATTGGCCATTATGCTAGAGGATTTTACCACGATTGAGCACGAAAGGAGCAGCCGATCTTTGTCGTAGAGGTACGAGCGTGTTTCGATTCGGTTTTGAGCTTGTTGAACGGCCTCTTTAAACTTCATAAGTAAACCTTCCAAGTTAGTCCGCTTGTCTTGCCAGGCGTTTTTTTGCTTCTCCGTCCATTCCTCGACCACTCTTCTGAATGCTTCTACGTATCGTTGTGAAGAGCCAGTTAGGTGCAGCATCAATACAGCGTTGCGCTGCCGGTTAATTCGGCAGATTGGTAATGCTTATCTACAAGGGGCCAGCAATTGGTTATGGCATTCAGGTCCCTAATCATGTTCCAGAGAGTTCGTGCCATCTTTTCATATTAGTTATCACGAGGGTTAGGCAAGCGGGCAGCTTCGGATAATGTCTATTACCTGGTAGCACTGGGACAAGATTGCTTTCATTTCCAAGTTTGAAAGGGTATTCACCAGAGCAAAGCCATTGCGTAGGAAAGCCATTAAATCGTTATCGTGCGAGTCTACCACCAGACGGGCGCTGGGCAGGATGGCCAGGTCGCTCAGTTTGTCAAACTGGCACTGGAAATAATACTTGCCGTAAGCGTCCTCACTGGGCTCAGTCTGAATTAACTCAATGTAGTAAACTGTATCCGCTTCGGTGAGTTTGTAGTAAACATAAGTTTAACAGATAGCTATAAGTTGTTTAGGTAAATAAGTAGCCGATCTTGGACCACAGACCAAGGCCTGGACCTGCCGACAAGCGTTGGGTCCAGGCTTGGGGTCGTCGTAGAGGTCCAATTACTTGAAATAACGGAGTCCTCAGTTATAAACAGCCGTTTTTCATTCAGTTGTCATGAGAACCTGGGTATAGAGTGGTTTAATCCATCGCTTCAATACGTACCTACCAGCCATTCATCCCCTTTTAATCTTATTCTTTTTAATCCAGTTTGACAAGGTAGCTTCCCGTAACTTTATATCTTCTGGCAATAAACTTCTGATTGGAACCATTATTCATCAAAGCCTGAATCTCGGGCCGGTAGGCATCCAGTTTACTCTTGCCAGGGCCCTTAGGCCGGCCTAAGGAGACACCCGCTAGCCGTTTAGCCGCTAAGGATTCCTTGGTACGTTTGCTGATTAAGTCGCGCTCTATCTCGGCCGCCATCGAAAAGACCATTGCCATCACTTTACTTTGAATCGTATCGTCAAGTTGTAACCGCCCTTGACGGTGTAGATCCGGATGCCCTTCTGCATAGCCAGCGAAATTATCTCCATACACTCCAGCATACTCCGCCCCAACCGGGAGAATTCACTTAATAAAATGGGTGTCGCCTTTCTGCAGTTCTTCCAGCAGGGGACCAATCTTCCGTTGTCGCCGAAACCTTCTGATACTTTTTCCTGAATGAACTCTACCCTTCCCAGGTTCTTGTCATTAGCCAGGTGCAGAATGTCCGCTTTATTCTTTTCAGGTCCTGGTCCAGGTGGAGACCCGTAAATAAGCAACGTTTCGGGGCATTTGGAATCAATTAAGAAAACCTAAGGAAATTAGTTATTATTTTATAATAATAATTATTCAATAATAAACGCTTTTTTTACTAAATTATCCTTATTCCTAAAGGAACCTTTTCGTTTACAATTTTTCATATATGAATAGGCAGGTAACCTCCTCCCCCTGATTCCGTTAACGCTAGGGCGAAGGCACGCTTTGAGCAGGATTCTGCTTAAAAGGCTCCCTTTTACGCAATATACAAAGCAATAGGAGCCTTTAGGGGAAAGGCTAGGGGCAACCAGCAGCACAGTACAGGCATTCATGGATAATTTTATGCGTAAACAACTTATTGCCCAACCTTCTCAAAAAGAGATAACTAACCGGGAGAATTGGTTAGACATTGAAGACATAACCCAGGTGGAGCTTACTTCCGAGCAGGAAACTTTTCCCATTGAAGGAGCCCTTACGCTTCGAGCAGGAGCAGGGTGGCGGGCTCAAACAGCCGGCCCTCAAACAATTCGACTGCACTTTGAAAAGCCTTTATCCGTGAGCTGTATTCAGCTGGTTTTCGAGGAGCTTAAGCAGGCTCGTACCCAGGAGTTCGTGCTGAGCTGGCTTAGTCAAGATGGAAAGCCTTATAAAGAGATTGTCCGCCAGCAGTATACTTTCTCTCCGGCAGGCACTACCCGTGAGGTAGAAGAATACCAGGTGGAACTTCCCGCAGTGAAGGGGTTAGCCCTAACGATTATTCCCGATATTAGCCGGTCCGATGCCTATGCTTCTCTTGTAGCGTTACGCCTCCGGTAGTAGTTTCTGGTAATTTGCCTGCTTTTAGCAAGGTCTTTCTTTCAGCAGGGCTTTACCGCTCTTTCTTACTGATACAACATCCCTTACCAGTACAACATCCCTCCTACAGGGATAGTACTTCACTTACAGGAATGATACTTTACTGACGGCGTGCCCAAGCTGTTTTAAGAGAAACCCTAAGGGCAGGACAGAATGGGTCTAGAAGATATTTAGCGGCTTGCCTGCTAAACATTTTACTTATTGGTTCTATCCAGTGAGCGCAGAGCCTTTATTGCCGGGTAACCTTTACCTGCCAGAGAATACCTTGTGGCATGTTCTTTTCTGATCCGCATTCCCCGCAGGTCATGCCGGTTTCAGTAGCATACCGGATAAAAAACAGGTTTCCTCCATTAGTTCCACTTAAGGAGAAGAATATGTATTGTTTGGAAGTGGTAGCCTCCCGTAAAAAGGAATGGTGTTTGACCGCGGTTCCCTTTAATTTCTGAATATAACTCACCTTGCCTTCCTCAATGACTAAATCGAGTTCATCAAACTCAAATCTAACTTGTCCTTTGTAAAACCAGTGAATGCCACCTTTATAAAGCCACCTTCCTTTATATTGCTGCAGGATAAAGGCTGCACTTTCCGATATTTCGTCCATATTACTATATTACTGCTTTAGCGGCAAGATAGAAACCTTTCCAGAGTCTGCAAAAAGGGTAGTAGAGACGGCAGTCCCTATAGAAAGTCGGTTTGCAAGGGGATAAGGCCCGACATCCGGCAATTAAAGCTTCTGCTAGTAGAGTGAGTGGAGTAAACCCGTTAGCTTGTTAAAGGCCGAGTATGGCTAGAAAATAGCCTAGTCCTATTCCATTCTTTTCCAGGACTCTGCTTGAGTAAGCCGGGCATGGGGATAGGCTTACTTTTCTGCTCTCTGGAGGGAACCTTTCCGGAAAGAGTCAGCATCCAAGAGAAGTTTTTATCGTAGCCTACCTTTGTGCCCGGTCTATTGGTAGAAATGGGTCCAGGTATAAAAAATATATTATATCTATTTAAAGGCTACTGGCAAGTTGCTTTTTAGGGTAAAACATCCTTTTCCTGGCAATAGAAGCCGGTGTGGTCTGAGAACTCCTCTCATCCGGGGAGCAGAAAGATTTGCTTTAGCAACAGCAATGGAACGATTATTCCGCAGTAGTGTTAGGCTAGTATACTTACTAAAAAAACAATAATGCCATTAGGAACAGTAAAGTTTTTCAATGAAACCAAAGGCTTCGGTTTCATTAGTCCCGATGAATCCAGGCAAGACATTTTTGTCCACGTATCCGGTCTGGTGGATGAGATTAGAGAAAATGACAAAGTCACCTTTGAAGTAGAACAAGGCCGAAAAGGCCTGAATGCCATCAAGGTAGCCTTAGCGTAATATAGCTTGCTTGCTCGTATAGTCATCTATG
>JAUJON010000131.1 GCA_030447595.1 Thermosynechococcaceae cyanobacterium YX3bin19 | reverse complement strand
TCAAGAAGCAAGGGCGCGCGACAGCTCGCTTCAGCAAAAGACAAACAGTGGCACCACCAAGAACGCATTTGCAGCAGTGCGTGCTGGCCAAGATGAAGAACTCCAGCGTTTACGTGCCAAGTTGGCGGAGCTGGAGTCGGAGCTGAGCATTAGCCGAACACGCTTCACAGACAACCATCCAGCGGTGTTAAAGCTGCTTAAAGAGCGGAATGCTACTCGTGCTCTTTATGGACAAAAGGTGAGACAGCTTTTGCCTAATGCTTCGGATACCACTCCTACTAATGTTGCATCTGATCAGGTAAGCCAGGAACTTGCGACCAAACTTATCCTTGGCGAAACTGAGCGCTCAGGGCTTGAAAGTAAGCTAGCGGTTCTGCGGCGTAATCGCGCTAACTTACAGGCTCGGCTGAACCAGCTACCAGCTAAGGAACAGGCACTTGCTGAACTGATCCGTCGGCGGGAAGAGGCTGCTGCCTCAGTTAAGTTACTGCAAGGCAAACTGGAGGAAGCGCGCATCGCTGAAGCCCAGCTGGCAAGCAACATTAGCATCATTGACAGGGCCGAGCCACCTGCGGACCCCAATTGGCCTAATAAGCGAGTTGTACTAGTCATCGCAACTGCGGCTGGTATTATCTTGGCGATTGGTATTGTGTTACTTCTGGAGGTACTCGATGGCACACTGCGCAACGCCACTGAAGTTGAAAAGCTGGTAAAGCTGCCTGTACTTGGCGTGCTGCCTATTCTACCCACCACTTCCCTAAGTTTCGAAAACTCTACATTATTCTTAGATGACTCAAGTTTGGTTGAACCCTACCGAAAGCTCCTCAAAACGATGGAGTTTCGCAATATTCAAAACCTGCAGGTAGTGGTTGTCAGCAGCACTCTTTCTGGAGAGGGTAAGTCAGTCATTGTTTCACACCTTGCTGCAGTGGCAGCAATGGTGTCGCGCCGTACATTGATCATCGATGCAGACTTGCACTGCCCTACCCAGCAGAAAGCGTTTAACTTAGGCGCTCAGCCAGGCCTTACCGATGTGATCAATGGGCGTATTCCCCTCGCTCAAGCGGTGCAGCCAACAGGCATCGAGAACCTCTCAGTACTCATGAGTGGTAAACCATGGGCACGGTCCTCACAGTTCTTGGAGTCAGCCCGTATGAGTACGCTTCTCGCAGAAGCTGCTGCCCAATATGACTTAGTTGTCATTGATACTCCTCCGGTCACAAGCTGCATTGATGCTACGGTTTTAAGTCGCAACAGTGACGGCCTACTTCTGGTTACACGTCCAAACTTTACGCAAAGAGACTTACTACTACAGGCAGTTGCGGAATTGACGGCAAATCAAGTTCGCATCCTGGGAGTTGCTGTCAACGGGATGAATACTCAGACTGAGAAGTACTACCGCTATCCTGTTAAGGCTTACCAAGCTTTGGACGAGCACCGGAGCCATCTTCAGAAATTACTGCAACATGTTAACAAATAAGCGCTGGCTGCCTTCCTCAAATTTGGCATTTTGGATCAGTGTTGCAGGTGTAGTGGTTGGTACAGCCGCAGGGGTACTTGCAGGTGCCCAGCCGCTCTACCTGGGCCTAATTCTTGGCGCAGTGATAGTGTTTGTCTACTTCTTTGCTGACTTTGAGCGAGCAGTACTAGGCTTATTGATCCTGCGCAGTTCACTTGATATTTTTTCTGAGCAAGAAGTACCGGCAGTATTTGCGATCGGGTTGGATGCACTCACAATACTTTATGTGGTGCTGAGGCTATTAACCGGGCAACGAGTTAAAACAGATAAATTTTGGTGGTTTTTTGCTGGTTGGGTTGGTTTACAGGGGCTATGGGTAATTCTGCTTCCTTTAGGAGGATTAGGATTTGATGGCTCGTATTTGCCAGTCAGTATTCGCGAGTGGGTTCGCATATTTTCATGGCTGATGGTCTATCTGCTAGTGATACAGCTCAAGGATCGAATGCCTCCTACGCGAGTTATTAATGCGCTATTTCTTAGCCTTGTCTTACCGCTCATAGCGGCTCTGCTGCAAGTCATTTTACCGCCCTCCCTGCTTCCTTCCTTTTTAGCTTATCGAGCAATAGCCTTCACTGATATTGAAGGAGCTTCTCGCATCAATGGTACGTTAGGACACTCAAATACTTTTAGTACCTTCTTGTTACTTTTTATCGGACTTACCTGCTGGCAGTTAGGACAGGCAAAGCGACGCTGGCCATGGTTACTTTTACTAGGGGCACTTACATTTTTCCTAGCAAGTACTAAGGCTCTTGCTGCCACAATCATGATAGCTGTTTTTGTTCTAGCTCTAATTATCCCTAGATTGACTCCGCTTAGACTGATCGGTGGCATTCTTCTATTTGCAGCAGTTGTTGGATTCTTTGCCAGTACAGAATTTGGGCGTGAGCGTCTTGCTGAACTTAGCTACACACCTCTCTTAAATCCAGACCTCGATCTATCACGTGTAATTCTGCTTTATAACTCAGGCCAGGAAGAATATCGTAATAGTTTTAATTGGCGACTAGGACTGTGGACTTCATTGCTGCAAAGTTGGCGGCATTTTCCAATTTTAGGTTATGGACTTGGGACAACTACCTATGTTGGTTATATTCGTGCCTATGCTCATAACGACTATGTCCGAGCACTTGTGGAAGGAGGAATTGTTGGATTCATTATGTTTCTCGTATTTTTAGGTGTTCATTTTCTTCGGCTCACTCGATTGTTTCTATCCCTGCCTGAGGGGAGTTCGCTAAAAAGACTTTGCTCAGTTCTTTTAGCTATATTGTTAGCGCTTGCTATAGGGATGATTTCTGAAAATATCTGGAGCCACACTACGCTTTTCTTCTATTGGTCAGCACTAAACGCAGTTATAGGTTGGAATTGGAAGCATACTCGAACCTCAAAAAATATAGAGAATAGTGAATTTGAATTACATTGTTTACCGTAATTCGATGTCTACTGCACTCCAAGAATAAGAATGAATTGAAACAGGCTCGTAAAAAAATACACACAGTTAGGATAAGTAAACAATTTTGAGATATTTTGAAAACTAGTCTTCATAAATTATTTTTAGGAAACAAGCAATGGTCAAGGTATCAGTAATAATTCCAGCCTATAATGCAATGGCATTTTTGCCATCAACATTGGAAAGTGTTTTGCATCAGACCTTTAGTGATTACGAAGTAATCATAGTGAATGATGGAAGTGCTGATGAAATTGAAAATCGGATAGCCAAAATCGTTAAAGATTCCCGCGTTAAGCTGATCTCTCAGGAAAATCAAGGCTTAGCTGGGGCAAGAAATACAGGTCTTATTAATGCACAAGGAGAATACATTGCATTCTTAGATGCTGATGACATTTGGGATAAAACTAAGCTAGAGAAACAGGTTCGCACTCTTGAAGAAAATCCAGAAGTTGGTCTTGTTTATAACTGGGTTAGATTAATAGATGATATGGGACAACAAAAAGCAATAACTCGTGCTAGTGATGTTGAGGGTGAGGTTTGGAAGAAGCTTCTGGAACATAATATTGTCGAGTGCGGTAGTGTCGCTATGGTGCGACGTATATGTTATGAAAAAGTAGGATTCTTTGATCGAAGTTTGCCGTCTTCCTATGGGGAAGATTGGGATATGTGGCTTCGAATTGCTGCATGTTATCCCTTTAAAGTTATCCGAGAACCACTGGTATATTACCGAGATCACCCAGGTAGCTTATCTAAAAACTGGATGGCAATGGAGCAGAGCTATCGCATTATTATTGAAAAGGTCTTTCAATCTGTTCCAGAAAATCAGCAATATTTGAAGGGTCGCTGCTATGGGTTTGCCAATCTCCGTATTGCCTGGAAAATTCTACAAAACCCTGCTAGAGAATATAAGCAAATAATGCATTTTTGGCAAAATGCCATTCGTTACTATCCTCAGATATGCTACTCGCAAGAATGCATACGTCTGACTACCGCTATAGGGTTGGTACGTTTGCTCGGCTTTGACGGCTATAGTAAAGTACAACATTTTACCCATGTACTTATGCGACGAACTTTAGATACATCAAGTTGTTTTATGGCTTCCCTAAAGCAAGGTTTTTTTGTGCCAACCCTCAGCAAGTTACAGTAGATGCTTGCTCACCTCTCTAAGGGAAACTCTTTGCCCATCATCCATCAAGCTTATGCAAATAGCTAAAAATCTTAAAGGCAAGGTTTTAAAAGGTAGTATCTATCTGACGGTGAGACAGCTTCTATCAGCAGGCTTCTCTTTGGTTAGCACGGTAGTAATTGCTCGCGTATTAGGTCCGCAGAATTATGGAATTGCTGTGACAGCTATAGGGATTTTATATTTTCTCAAGTGGACAGTTAGGCTGGGTTTAAATGCATATCTCGTCCGAAAGCCAGATTTATCTAAAGATGACGTAGAACAGGTTCTGTTTTTTTACAACACAGTTGGCATTGCATTTTGTGTTGTTCTTTGGCTAGCAACGCCAATTTTTGCTTGGTGGACAGGTCGCACTGAAGTTGCTCAGATATTGCGCTGCTTGGTACCATTACTTTGGGTGGATATGGTTGGAGGAGTATCCATGAGTATGCTAGAGCGGGACCTGCGCTTTAATTTGATTAGCTTAACCGATATGCTAGCTCAATTTTCTAACTATCTCCTATCTGTCCCAATTGTTTTAATTTGGAACAGTTACTGGGGTCTAGTAGCTGGAACGGCTCTGCAGATCATCGTTTATACTAGTCTAGCCTCTTACTTCTATCGTGTTTCCTGGTGCTGGTGTTGGCGTTGGCAAGCTCTTAAACCTGCGCTTTACTATGGTTTAACTTTCTACTGTTCTGACTGGTTTTTTACACTCAAGTCTCTCACTGTCCCTGCCGTTGTTAGCCGTTTAGCTGGCGTTGAGGCAGTAGGAATTATTAATATTGCGCTTCGACTAGTTCAACAACTGTCGTTACTTCGGGAAGTCATCCGTCGCATGTCAATGAGTGTAATGGCAAAGTTAATGAGCGATCCGCAGACTACACGACGTATCTTAGATCGAGGAATGGCTTATGTCGGATTGCTAATGAGTGGCGTTTGTGCGCTGTTTGCCTGCATTGCACCTTGGGCTATTCCTGAACTTGTTGGTACAAAATGGCTACTAAGTGTTCAGATTTTTCCGCTACTTGCTTTGACGGCATCAGTAGACGCATTATTCGACTTACACAAGGCTACGCTTTATGCAATAGGACATAACAATGCTGTTGGGTATCGAAATGCCGTCTCTACTGGATTGCTCTGGTTGGGTTGCTGGCTTTTCATCCCTTGGGTAGGATTATGGGGATACGGGCTAGCAGAACTGTTTGCTTTACCAAGTCTTTTTTCTATTCACCAATCGTTCGCTAAAGTCTATGGTTCTCCTAATTATTGGAGTGCCTTCTGGATTATCTTAACCGCGATCCCTTCTCTAATAGGTAGCATATGGTTACCTCTACTAGTTAGGCTTGGAGTTTTCATTGTCAGCTATGGGCTTTTATTCATGCTTAATCAAAATGTTAGAGCATTATTGCTAGAACTGTGGTCAATTGCAACTCAGTCAATAAAGAGAAAGATAGTAAAGACCTCCTAGTTTAGAATAAAATATCATGAAAATTCATGGCATATGCGTCGTTAAAGATGAGGGTGATATTATCGATCAAACACTCAAAGCTGCAGCAGAGTGGTGCGATTATATATACATTCTTGATAATGGCAGTACTGATGGAACTTGGGAAAAGGTTTTGAACCTT
>JAUJON010000130.1 GCA_030447595.1 Thermosynechococcaceae cyanobacterium YX3bin19 | reverse complement strand
AAGGACTTTCAGTCTCGCTCAAACCTCTGCACTTTCAGTGCAGAGTGGTTTAGTGGTGTAGATTTTGCCAGGCGGTAGCCTGGGTTACAGGATGAGATTCAAGTCGCCAAACTCATGCCACAGGTAACCTTCCTGCAGAGCTTCTCGGTAGGCTAGGTGAATTTTCTCGGCGGGTAGAAAAGCTGTGAGTAAGTCTAAGTGACTGGCCTCTGGCTCGTGTAACCCTGTCAATAACCCCTCAACAGCTCTAAGTGTGTGGTTCGCCGTAATGTGTAGCCGAGTATAACCATGACCTGCTCGAACTTTCCCAGTTTGGTCCGCTACTGACTCTAAGGCCCGCACGACCGTTGTCCCTACCGCAATTACTCGTCCCCCTCGCTGGTGGGTTTGGTTGATCTGGTTTGCCGCTGTCTCGCTAATCCGGTATTCTTCCTCTGAGGCGGGATGTTGAGCGTCAAGCTCATCGTCCAGATAGGAAGAAAGACCCGTATGCAGGGTCATGTAAGCTGTTTCTATCCCCCAACGTTTCAGGTCAAACAGCAGTTTCCAGGTGAAGGCACGTCCTGCCGAGGGCATCTCGGCGCTTCCTGGTTCCCGGGCATAGACGGTCTGGTAGTAGTCTAGCTCCCAAGGCGCTGAAACGTACTCGTAGCGAATGGGCCGTCCCAGGCGGTAGAGCAGATCCGTCAGTTCGGTTCCCGTTTTTGAGAACCGCAGCTTCCAGAGCCTAGGGATGTTGCGATCGCGCTCCTCAACGATCGCCGTCAGCTCTGAACCAAAGTTGACCTCCATACCGCTGCGGAGACCACAGGCAAAGAGATCACCCTCTTGGCAGAGCAGTAGCGCTAGCCAGGAGTCATCTGGCCGGTGGTGGGCCAGACGAACTTCCATGCAGGCTCCGAGGGGATCACAGCCTTCAAGGACAGCCGGTAGGGTACGACTAGTATTGAAAACTAGCAGATCGCCAGGGCAGAGAAACTTGCTCAAGTGGTCAAAGCGGCTGTGGTGGCTCTGGTAGCTTGCCCGATCAATCAACATCAGCCGTACCTGGTCACGGGCAATGCCTCGGCGTTCAGGGGGTTCTTTGGCTGAGAGTTCAGCAGGAAGTGTGAAGGAAAAGGGAGCAGACATAGGATTATTAAGGTTAATATTTTGTGTTTTGTCTATAGCAATGAGTGTCACGATTCGCCAAGCACAACCTCAAGACTTAAAAACTCTTGTAAGCTTCAACCAAGCCCTTGCTCAGGAGGTGCGAGGTAAAGAGCTGGAAGCTCAACAACTTATCCAGGGTGTTCAGGCAGTTCTCAATGACTCCAACCGAGGTTTTTATACAGTTGCTGAAAAAGAGGCTGAGGCAGTTGCTACTGCTTTAATTACCTTTGAGTGGAGTGACTGGCGCAATGGCTGGTACTGGTGGATCCAAGATGTTTATGTCAAACCCAATTATCGTCAGCAAGGTATTTTTCGCACCCTTTATACCCAACTGCGTACTCAAGCTCAAGCTGCTAACGTGTGTGGCCTCCGTCTCTATGTATACAAAGGAAATACAACAGCGCAGACAGTTTACCGCCAGCTAGGTATGGTTCCTTCCAGCTCTGATTTATTTGAAGAAAATCTTTGAAGGACTACGAGATCAGGCAGCGAGGCCCTCGATGGCATTTCTGCCCCAGTTGTACTCCTGCGCTTGGAATCTTTGCCCGTGGATATGTCGGGAATCATTGGCAGCCAGGTAGAGGAAGACTTCAGTGACCTCTGCCGGGTTTGCCCACTGGGCCGGATCTTCGTCGGGCTCTGCTGCCCGATGCATAGCAGTGTTCATATCCCCTGGGTCTACCCAGTTGACTCGGACACCGCTGCCTTCTAGTTCCGCTGCCCAGGTTTGCGACATGCCCTCAATACCAAACTTAGAGATGCCGTAGGCTCCCCAGCCGGGATAGCCTGTGATGCCTGCGTCGCTAGTGACATTAATGATGGAACCACCTTGCTCAATCATGGCCGGCAGTATCTTTTTGATCAGCAGAAATGGCGCGACCAAATTGGTATTAATGACATTGTGGAAGTCTTCCAGGGGGTAGTCGAGCAGATAGGGTATAGGAGCAGGGCCAATCGTCGAGGCATTGTTGACCAGTACGTCGAGCCGACCCTTGAATTCATTGAGAGTTGTGGCAACTACGCGCTCAATGTCTTCCGGTTGCGTTAAATCGGCGGTGATCGTTAAGACGTTTGTTTTGGGTGCAACTTGCTGAGTGCGATCGCGAAGTGTATTCCGCAGCAACGTATCACGCACTTCGTTCATGACGCGCTCAAGCTCTTCGGGTCGCCTTAGATCGGCGGTGACAACCACAACACTAGTTTTGGGCACAGCTTGCTGGATCTGCTCGCGCACCTCGTCTAGCGCTTCCCCTCGCCGCGCTACCAGCGCTAATCCGGCTGCTCCTTCACGGGCGTAGGCGATCGCTAGCTGGCGTCCTAGTCCCTGTGAGGCACCAGTAAGGAGCACATACTTCCCTTGCAGTCTATTCATGTTTAATTCCTTCTAACTGAGGTTTGGCAATTGAAAGCTTTAAACTGTTTTGAATGTAAAACTGGTTATGCCTAAATCATAGTCATTATGAGTACGACTTGCAAGCGGCTGACGCCAAGTCCGGTTGGGCGTTTTAAGAAAGGATTGTTCCAGCCGCAATCAGGCTGTTCCTCAATGCTGGCCCAGCACCGGACGTAATGTTATATCGGTTTTTCGGTGGACAGTGGCTGCGAGGCTTGCAAAAATAGGCGGCATGAAACCAACCAGCGTGTCTATTCAGATGACATTAAAGCTCTCGCCCTCCCGTACCGAAATGGAGCGGGCGTTTTATCAACAGGACGCCAGCTATGACGGTGTGTTTTTTGTGGCTGTCCGCACTACTGGCATTTTTTGCCGTCCTTCTTGTCCCTCTTGCCCGAAGCCTGAAAACATTGAATTCTTCTTCACGCTTCGGGATGCGGTCTTGGCTGGCTATCGTCCGTGCAAGCGATGCCACCCGACAGAGGTATATGGAGCATTGCCGGATTGGGTAGTATCACTGATGCAGAAGGTAGAAGCGACACCAAGCGCCAAAACCCCATCTACAGCACTGCGATCGCTGGGGATTAGCCCTGAACGAGCGCGGCGATGGTTCCGAGAAAATTACGGTATGACTTTTGTGGAGTGGTGGCGGGGGCGGCGGCTGGCAGCCGCCTTTACTCAAATGCGGGATGGGTCACAACTCGATGATGTTGTCTTTGCCAACGGCTATGAATCTCATAGTGGTTTCAGAGCAGCCTTTGGCAAGACTTTTGCGATTTCACCTGGACAAAGCCTAACCAGCGACTATATTGCGGCACAACTATTGGAAACGCCATTGGGAGCCTTGCTGGTTGGTGCGGTGCGGGAGGGGATCTGTCTGGTTGAATATAGCGATCGACGAATGCTAGAGCATAACTATGCCACAATCCGTCAGCAATTTGGTTATCCGGTTGTGCCGGTCACTAATGAGCAGATCAATCATCTCAGTGACGAACTTTCCCGCTATTTTGCGGGGACGCTGACTGAATTTACGGTGCCACTGGTTCCTCATGGCACTGCATTTCAGGAGCAGGTTTGGTCAGAGCTACAGCGCATTCCTCATGGGCAAACAATTTCCTACGATGAGCTTGCTCGACGCCTGGGCCAACCGGCTGCGGTTCGAGCTGTGGCCAGAGCAAATGGTATGAATCGGCTCAACATCCTCATTCCCTGTCACCGTGTCATTGGCAAAAATGGGCAATTGACGGGCTACGGCGGTGGACTTTGGCGAAAACGCCTGTTGCTGGAACTAGAGCGTACTGGAAAATTACCTGGTACCGAGACCGTATCGGCCCCATCCCCTCTATAGGCTCTGATCAACCTATTTAAAACTACCTCTCTCGGGGAGACTGTCCTTCTAGGCGGTTTGCAGTACCATATCCTCCACCTCCCGGTGTTTCAATTACAAACACATCCCCGGCTTGCATTTTGGCGATCGCAGTACCGCCCAATTTCTCTACTGTGCCATCTCGGCGCTGAATCCAGTTTTGGCCTACTGCTCCTGGGTTGCCCCCTGCTAGCCCATAGGGGGGAACCCGGCGATGACTGGAGAGGATAGCCGCACTCATCGGTTCACAGAAACGAAGGCGGCGAATGACGCCATTGCCGCCCTGGTACCTGCCAGTGCCGCCACTGTGAGGGCGTATGGCAAAGCGTTCCAACAGAACTGGGAATCGCCATTCCAGCACTTCCGGGTCGGTGAGGCGGGAGTTCGTCATGTGGGTGTGGACTGCGTCTGTCCCGGGGAAATCAGGGCCAGCTCCGGAGCCACCGCAAATGGTCTCGTAATACTGGTAGTCGCCATTACCGAAGGTCAAGTTGTTCATCGTGCCCTGGGAAGCGGCCATAACGCCAAGGGCCCCGTACAGGGTATCGGTAATCGCCTGGGAAACCTCGACATTTCCCGCCACTACTGCCGCTGGATAGCGGGGGTTGAGCATGCACCCGGTTGGAATAAAGATTTCCAAGGGTTTCAGGCAGCCTGCATTCAGGGGAATATCATCTTGAACTAGGGTCCGGAAGACATAAAGGACAGCGGCTTCACAGACAGCTACCGGGGCATTAAAGTTGTTAAGCTGCTGTGGGGAAGTGCCGGTAAAATCAATCCGAGCCCGGCGGTTTGCGTGGTTAATCGTGATCGCCACCTGAATTTGGCTGCCATCATCCAGGGGATAGGTGAAGCTGCCATCTTGAAGCTGATCTAGGACCCGACGGACGGATTCTGCTGCATTATCCTGCACGTGGCCCATATAAGCCTGTACCGTTTCCAGGCCAAAGGTTGCCACCATTTTCAGTAGTTCCTCCACACCGCGTTGGTTGGCGGCAATCTGCGCCTGCAGGTCGGCGATATTCTGCACTGGATTCCGCACCGGGTAGGGACCAGCGGCAAGTAATTCCAGCAGTGCCTGCTCCCGGAACTGACCTTGGGTAACCAGTTGAACATTATCAATTAGCACCCCTTCCTCCTCGATGGTGGTGCTGCCCGGCGGCATGGAACCAGGAGTGATGCCGCCAATATCAGCATGGTGGGCGCGGGAGGCGACATAGAATAAAATTTCCTGCTCCCGGTGATTAAAAACGGGCGTAATGACGGTGACATCTGGTAGATGGGTACCACCGTTATAGGGGTTGTTGAGCATGTAGACGTCCCCCGGCTGGATCGTCTTGCCCCTGGTGGCGATAATCGCCTGGACGCTTGCCCCCATGGAGCCTAGGTGCACGGGAATGTGGGGGGCGTTAGCGACCAGTTGCCCCTGCTGGTCAAACACCGCACAGGAGAAATCTAGCCGTTCTTTGATATTGACCGAGTAGCTCGTGCTCTGGAGAATAGAGCCCATCTGTTCTGCAATCGCCCGGAACAAGTGGTTGAAAATTTCTAGCATTACAGGATCCACTGCCGTGCCAACCGCCACGGTTTCCTCTGCGGCTTGAATCCGCTGCAGCAGTAAGTGACTTTGGGGCGTTAGTTGAGCCTGCCAGCCCGGTTCGACGACATTGGTGCCAGTCTCCTCAATGATGAGGGCCGGACCGGAAATGCAGTCCCCTGGCTGAAGATCGAACCGCTGGAACACAGGAGCATCTTGCCAGGCCTCTGCTGTGTAT
>JAUJON010000129.1 GCA_030447595.1 Thermosynechococcaceae cyanobacterium YX3bin19 | reverse complement strand
GTTTACGTGAGCGCCAAATTACTAACTTTCAAGTCCAAACACTATCTCAAACTGGCCGGAATCATCCTTCTCGGCGCAGTTCTCAGGTTTTGGCAGCTTGACCTTAAACCTCTATGGCCTGATGAAGTCATCACCGCTTTATTCAGCCTCGGTCAGAACTACCACAACGTCCCCCTGAACGTATTTTTTCCCCTCAGCCGCTTGCAGCAAATCTTCACCCTCCAGCCAGCGATCGCCTGCCCCCAAATTGCTCAAACCATTGCCACCCAGTCTGTCCATCCACCCTTATTTTTCTGCTTGATGCACAGTTGGTTGAACTGGCTCAGTCCCAGCCACTTTTCCTTGGCTTGGGAGCTGCGAGCCTTCCCTGCTTTAATTGGCGTAGCGGTGATTCCTGCAGTCTATTGCCTGAATCGATTAGCCTTTTCACCTGCGGCAGGGCTTGTGGCTGCTGCTGTTATGGCAGTCTCTCCCTTTGCGGTTTACCTTTCCCAGGAAGCGCGCCACTATACCTTACCCATGCTCCTAATTGTCCTAGGACTGTGGGGGCTGATTCGCATTCAGCAGGATTTTCAGCAGCATCGGTCGCCTCCCTGGTTTGTATGGGCGGGTTGGATGGCAGTCAACAGCCTGGGGTTTTACGTTCACTACTTTTTTACCCTCTCCTTCACTGCCCAGATTGTCGCCTTAGCTGGCTGGATGGTCTGGCAGCGCCGCCAGTTCCCTCGTCGCTTCTGGGTTGCTGTTGTACTGGCAGTCATAGGAGTCGTATTGAGCTATCTACCATGGCTATCAACTCTCTTAGGACACTTTACCAGACCCGAGACAGACTGGCTGAAGCTATCCAGTCATGGTTGGACGGATAGTGTTGCCCCGCTGTACCAGACTCTAGCGGGTTGGGTAATTATGGTGATCGCCCTGCCAGTAGAAAACCAGCCTCTCTGGATTGCAGTTCCTGCTGCTCTACTGATGCTGCTGTTTGCTGGGTGGCTAGGATGGCAGGTTACCCAGGGAGTGAAACGGCTCTGGCGATCGCCTGTAGCTCATCTGCCAACCTTAACGCTAGCAAGCTTCACGCTCTGCGTGCTCCTGCAATTCCTAGGGATTGTCTATCTCCTAGGCAAAGATATTACCGTTGCCCCTCGCTATAACTTTGCCTACTTTCCCGGCATCTGCGCTCTCATAGGTGCTGGCTTAGCCACCCTACCTCACCAGCCTCTCCAACCTAGGCGGCATCGTTCCCGTACCTTATCTGCAGCTCAAGTTCAAGCAAGTGTCTTACTGGTTGGCCTGCTCAGTTGCCTCTTTGTCACCTCTAACTTGGCCTTTCCCAAGCCCTTTTCTCCCCAACAGGTTGCCAAAGATATCAGTCAAGCGCCTCTGCCCCTTGCTGTTGTGGTTGGCTACGACACTTTTCAAGATGTCGCCCTGGGGCTCAGCTATGCCCTCGAACTAAACCAGGCTTATCTGGGCGATCGCGGAGCTTCTGAGGTTTCCTTTGCATTTTTCCATCAATCACCAAAAGATAAGTCAGTTTGGCACCTACCGCCGCTCCAGAATCCAAGTTTGACTGGTAAAGGGAGCTCAGGGTCACTGCTCAACTTGTGGGTCATTGCTCCTCGGCACAGCCAGAGCGATTATCCTTCGCAGCTTTTGCTGACAAACCAGTTTGCATCCAATAACACACAGATGCTCTGTACCGTAGACTCAAGCCGGTATCACCGCGTCTTGGGAGTTCCCTACCAACTCTATCGGTGTACCCCGAAACCTTAACGAAGCTCTTAGAGGGGGATCGCTTTTAATCCAAGTTGCCTGCTGAGCTTCACGCCTCAGCTTGGTTACCCTTATCCGCTCCAGGGGCTCACTTTTAGATCACCTCCGGGAGTAAACACAACTCGAAACAGAGCTAGTGGTTTCTGGCCGCTATAACCAGGTTCTGGAACCTCAAGCAACTCCAGCAACGGGATGTCATGAGTATAGTCAACTGCAGCTTGGTTGACTGGGCGATAACCAGTAATTCTGCCGTTGCGGTCAACGCCAACTTGATAGGGCAGATCTTCGTAGAAGCGGGGCTGTGTTTGCCAAGCCCGCTCAATCTGGGAGTAAAGCGTCTGATCTCCCTCAGCCAGCCGATCTGGGCCAGGGGCCGATGCAAACACCGCCCGTGAAGCACGGCCCGGGGGTGAGTCGTGCCCCCCACCTTCAGGCAAGGCAGGACCTGGACCTGTTCGAGCAGGGGACGTTTCTTTGGGGGTAGGGGTCTGCGGTTCTTCAACTTTAGGAACAGGAATAAAGAAGAAGGCAACTGCCGCCAAAGCTAGACTTGTGACACCCAAAGCCGCTGGCGCGGAGCGCCCAACCACAGACTGATGTGCTGTTGAATATTTTCTAGAAAGCGGGCTAAAGTTTAATGACAGATCGGGTAGGGTCTGAGTGTCGGAAAGCAACTGGTCAAAGGCTTCCACCAGATCAAATGCTTGGACTGTAGATAAATCAATTTCAACGGTTGCAGCCGATGGAACCGAATCAGTATCAGGTGAAGTGGCTCCCGCTG
This sequence comes from Thermosynechococcaceae cyanobacterium YX3bin19, assembly GCA_030447595.1. GTDB lineage: Bacteria > Cyanobacteriota > Cyanobacteriia > Thermosynechococcales > Thermosynechococcaceae > JAUJON01. Next base: position 3,302 of record JAUJON010000129.1, on the reverse strand, counting down.
TAGGATTCAGCAACAAATCTGGCGGCACAACTAGCCGGGATGTATTCAGATCCACTCTCTGGAGCTGAACGGAGGTAACCTGGCCATTGAAGCTAGTCTGAGCGGGGCGGCGAATACCACTTAAAAATTCCTGAGCAAACTGACTCACTGCTACCGCTAGATGTTCTATCAAGTTGCGTCCTCCAACCAGCGGTTTCCTCAAACCGGCTAGATGGCACTCGAAGCGAATTAACACGGTCATGGGTGGACGGCCTCCCCCGGTTGACTGGCTCGTACTTAACCCTTCAAGAATCAAAGTACAGTTAGGCAGACTGTATTGACGCCGGATCGTCATTCTACTTCTCCATCAAACAAACTAAACCAGAAACGTTGCATTCCTGCGGTCCCAGTACAGAAGAGGAGTTGACCCAGCAGGTTTAACGCTAACTCATTTAATTTTTCATCAGAAGTGTAAACAGCAAGCCCGGTCCGTCTCAGGTTCATCCGGCTGCGAAAGTGACTGCGAAACCGGGTTAAATAGTTCGCTAACCCAAAGTGATACTCCGGAGATAACTGCTGAGTTTTAAGTTGATCACTGGCTAAGAGTAACTGTCGAATCGGCACCGTTAGCTGCCGCGCTAGGTAGCAAGCGATCGCTACTAGTGCTTTTGCCTCTTCTAACGATAAAGGACGACGCTGGTTAAAACGCCGGTTGGGATTTGTGTTTCGCAGCCGCCACAGCGTCACTCGGTTTTTGACAATCTTTTGCAGCTCAAGTTCTCGCGCAACAGCTAGCATCCCTTCGGACGCATCCAAATCTAAGGCTTCTATAGCTAATAAGACAAAGTCAATCTGCAGCCGAGTTCGTCGGGGACAACTCTCGCCCGGCACTACAGGGTCAGGTAACTTGGCTAGAACAAAAGGGATAGACTGATCCGTTAAACTGTTTAGTTGCATCGCACTCACAAACGCTAAAAATGTCAGAGACTATCCAAACTGTGCAGTTTTCTAGTGTACGATTTCTGACGGATCTTCTTGTTGTCCAGTGCCAGAAATAGCATGAACCCAGCGCTTGACCTGACACAAGATTTAGTTGTCAACCTAACCAAAAGCTCATGGATCTCAAGTCTCTGATTCGTGAAATTCCAGATTTCCCTAAACCAGGAATTTTATTTCGAGATATCACCACCCTACTTCAAAATCCTCAAGGACTGCGCTATACAGTTGATCAACTTACATCTGGGTTTGCCGACCACTCCGTTGATTACGTCGTCGGGGCTGAGTCCCGAGGCTTTATCTTTGGCGCACCCATCGCCTACAATCTTGGAGTTGGCTTTGTCCCAGTGCGTAAACCCGGCAGGCTTCCCAGCGCCATTCATTTTATCGAGTACGAGCTTGAATACCGGGCAGACCGGCTAGAAATTCACCAAGATAATTTGGTGCCGGGTAGCCGGGTGCTGATTATTGATGATTTGCTGGCGACCGGCGGCACAGCATCAGCCATGGCTCAATTAATCGAACGGGCCGCCTGCGAGCTTGTCGGGTTTGGTTTTGTGATTGAGCTACAGGATTTGCAGGGGCGCAAACTCCTCCCAGATGTACCAGTCATCACCCTTGTTCAGTACTAGGCTAGCCCTATGACCCCTCAAAGACTTTCTTTTGGCCCCAACCAGTTCATCGCTCTGGTCAATAATGAGACCACTGCCTATGTGGTTAAGCGCTTGCTGCAAGCCATTTTAACCCTATTTTTGGCTTCCGCCCTTAGCTTTGCAATTATCCAACTAGCACCGGGGGATTACCTGGATAGCTTAAGGCAAAATCCCCAGATTGCTCCTGAGACGATTGAGCAACTGCGGCAGCAGTTTGGCTTAGACCGACCGGCCATTGAACAGTACTGGCGCTGGCTAAGGCAAATTCTCACCCAAGGTAACTTTGGTACGAGTTTTGTTTATCAGCGCTCGGTGACGTCACTCCTGCTCGAACGGGTACCTGCTACCTTGTTGCTGGCGATCGCTTCGATTCTAGTGACCTGGGGCATTGCCATTCCCCTAGGTATTGTCGGGGCCGTTAACCAAAACCGGGCTGCGGATCAGATTCTGCAAGTGCTTAGTTACATCGGTCAAGGGTTCCCCAGCTTTGTAACCGCATTATTGCTGCTCATCCTCGCCCAGAATACTTCTATTTTTCCAGTGGGCAACATGACCAGCATTGACCATAGCGATCTCTCACCCTTGGGCAAATTCTTGGATATTGCTTGGCACATGATCTTGCCAACCTTTGCCCTCAGCATCACAGGTTTTGCCGGCCTGCAGCGGATTACTCGGGGAGAGTTGCTAGATGTCCTACGGCAAAACTACATTCAGACCGCTCGCGCTAAGGGACTACCAGAAAACCGGGTGATCTACGTTCATGCCCTACGCAACGCCGTGAATCCTCTAATTACCCTCCTGGGATTTGAATTTGCCAGCCTATTAAGTGGGGCATTTATTGCCGAATACTTCTTCAACTGGCCGGGTTTAGGCAGATTGATCCTGCAAGCGGTAACAGCCCAAGACCTTTTTCTAGTAATGGCAAGCCTAATGATGGGTGCTGTGCTGTTAATTGTCGGCAACCTGCTGGCAGATCTATTACTCAAAGCAGTAGATCCCCGGATTCAGTTGACGAACCTCAACTAGCAGTTTAATCATTAGCCGTTTGCGATTTGGAGTTAACCCTAAGGGGGCCAGCAATCCTGTGAATTTGGGGAACTATCTACCGAATTTTAGTTTCATAGATGCAGCAGGTAGAGTAGCCAGGTAGGTTCAGAAAACCTAAACACTTCTAGTACTATCTATATAACGGGGGGCTTTCGAAAAAGTCAAAGCAAGGCATTCCCCCATGAATTTTACTGTTTTACTCAAAAAGATCTTTCAGAGCCGGGACTTGGATATGGTGACTGGTTCCATCCAAGGTTTGCATCAATGCCTGCCTGACGAACAGGTAGCAGCAGTGATCAGTGAAGCTGTGGCTCAGACCGCTAGCGAAGATCCTGAGACCTTTGTCTGGTTAACCAAAGCTACCGTCTCCACAGAAACCTTAATCAAGTTAGGCGAGTCGGCAACTCAAAAAGCGTCAGAAGAGCTCGTTGCCCAGGGTTTCCAAGCCGGCAAAGACTTTGTCTCACATCCAGAGGGCGGGATGGTTGCAACAAAGTTAGCCCTGGATACTTTAATGTCCAATGGCTTCCTGCTGATGCTCTAGCCATCCCGCAGCTGAGTACAAAAAAAACCTTCCTGTAAATTTTCCGTTGATCATGCAGGCTGAGCCGGAAACCAAAGTTGTTG
>JAUJON010000128.1 GCA_030447595.1 Thermosynechococcaceae cyanobacterium YX3bin19 | reverse complement strand
CCTTGGCGAGCTGACTCCGTAGAAATAACATTTGGTAGAAACTGTTCACCATACTGCGCTCTCATTAGTAAGAGCGCTGCGCGCAACTTAGGCATCTGCCATGCCAAAGGTAAGTACATTGCCTTCTTGGACGCTGATGATATCTGGTTGCCGCCCAAACTAGAGCGGCAGGTGGCAATCTTGGAGGCCCAGCCTGACGCTGCAATGATGTATGGGCCGACTCTATTTTGGTACAGCTGGACAGGGAATTCTGAAGATATTAAAAATGACTGTATGTCAGATGTTGGTGTCCAGCTCGATACTCTGGTGAAACCACCAACCCTACTCACCATCTATTTTCTGCAAAATGAAGATGTTTATCCTTGCACCTGTGGTGTTTTGGTGCGACGTGAGGTATTTGAAGACGTAGGTGGATTTGAAGAGGCCTTTCAGGATACATACGAGGATACAGTTTTTTTTGCCAAGGTCTTGCTCAACGCACCTGTTTTTGTATCAAGTGAGTGTAGGGATAAATATCGACAGCACGCGGGTAATAGCTGGGTTATTGCGGAGGAGACAGGACAATACCATCCCGTAAACCCGAATCCTGCACGTAGAGCTTTTTTAACCTGGGTTGAGGAATATTTGTCCAAACAAGGGTTTGAAGGCACCGAAATCTGGAAGGTTCTCCAAAGGGAGCTACTGCCCTATCGCCACCCAATGTTATACCATCTACATCCTCGGTATCTTAAGCGGCGGATGAGAGAGCCAATAAAGAGACTAGGGAAGCGCGCACTGCCTACCCCTATCTACCGCTGGCTATTGGCCAAATGGAGAGGACCAGATTATTTTCCACCTGTAGGCGGGGTAAACTTGGGAGACTTGCGTCGGCTAAAGCCGATCAGCAGCCGTTTCGGCTATGACAGGGGACGTCCAATTGACCGCTACTATATTGAGAATCTCCTCACCCTCCATGCCGAAGATATTCAAGGGCACGTGCTGGAGATCGGGGAGCTCCTCTATATACCCCAGTTTGGAGGCGATCGTGTAACCCGAAGCGACGTGCTTCACGTGAAAGAGGGGAACCCAATAGCTACGATTGTAGGGGATCTCACCTGCGCTGACCATATTCCATCAGACAACTTTGACTGCATTATCCTGACGCAGACGCTCCAGCTAATTTACGACATGCCAGCAGCCCTCAAGACGCTTTACCGCATCCTAAAGCCGGGTGGGGTTTTGCTGGCAACCTTTCCGGGCATTAGCCACACTGGCGACGAAGAGTGGAATTCTAACTGGTGCTGGGGTCTCACTACAGTATCAGCCCACCGGCTCTTTGAAGAGGTCTTTCCGGCGAAAAATCTTCAGATCGAAGCCCATGGGAACGTTCTGGCAGCGATCGCCTTTCTGCATGGACTGGCGGTAGAGGATCTGCGCCCGGAAGAACTAGACCAAAGTGATCCCAATTATGAGGTTTTAATCACAGTTAGGGCAGTGAAAGCTGAGGTAACATTATGAGAACAAGTAGGACCGACAGATTGCGGCATGCTGCTCGGTGGTTCAGGAACAAACTTCTGCGGGGAAGGGTCATCCTGATGTATCACTGTGTAGCTGAAGTAGGCTCGGATCCATGGTCGCTGTATGTAACGCCAAGCCACTTTGCTGAACACCTTGAAGTTTTGCGAAAATATGGTCACCCCTTACAGTTGCAGCAATTAAACCAGGCTCTTCAGGATGGAAATTGTCCGCGCGGAGCAGTAGCTGTCACATTTGATGATGGTTACGCCAATAACCTTCACAACGCCAAACCTTTGCTAGAGCGCTACGACATACCAGCAACCGTCTTTCTAACCACCGGCTCCATTGGGCAAAAGTTTGAGTTCTGGTCGGATGAACTAGACAGGCTGTTGCTGCAGCCTGGTAAGTTACCAGAAGCACTTGAACTGAGCATCAACGGCAGCACTTACCAATGGGAGTTAGGCGAGGCAGCTAATTACAGTGATGATGAATATCGGCGCTATCGCCACTGGAGTGCCTCGAGTAATGAGGTTCCCAGCCCTCGCCATTCCTTATATCGTGCGCTTTATGCACTGCTGTACCCAATGCTAGAAAGCAAGCGACGCAACATAATAGATGAACTACTGCTCTGGGCTGGTGCTGAGCCAGTAAGCCGCACGACCCACCGTACCCTTTCGCTTGAGGAAGTGTTTGCTCTACACCAGGGGAAACTGATCGAAGTTGGCTCTCACGCAGTGACACATCCCTTGCTCTCCGCACTTCCAGTGGCTTGGCAGCAGAACGAGATCCAACAGAGTAAAGCCTGTTTGGAGGAGATCATCGGGCACCCGGTGAGGAGTTTCGCGTATCCATATGGCGATTACACAACGGAGACGGTCGCCCTCGTTCGAGAAGCCGGATTTGCTTGTGCCTGCTCTACGAATGAAGTCGCTGCCTGGGGACGCACCGACCGTTTTCAGTTACCCCGCTTTCACGTGGAGGATTGGGATGGTGAGGAGTTCGCTAGGCGGTTGTCGAGCTGGTTCCACGTCTAAGCAGCCATTACACATTCTAAGTCAGCATTACTGGATGTCGGCGGCACTGAGAAGATTGCTGGGATTTGTTTCAGAGCTATTGAACACTCGGAGACGGCATGAAAGTAGCTGGAGCTATCAGCTTCCCGATGCGTCCCCGGTTCTAAAAATTTCCAAAGATTTCTATTGCGATCGCTGGACGTGAGTTTATTAGTAGGGTAACGCGATGAGTGGCAAGCCATTGGTCTCTAGCATCATGATTTTCCTGAATGCTTAGAAGTTTCTTGAAGAAGCCATTGAGAGTGTGTTTGCTCAGACTTATGGCAACTGGGAACTGTTACTGGTAGACGACGGCTCAACGGACAGCAGCACCAAAATTGCCCAGCGGTACACGGAGCAATATCCTGGTAAAGTGCGCTATCTGGAGCACGAGGGACACTGCAATCGTGGCAAGAGCGCTGCACGCAACTTAGGTATCTACCACGCCAAGGGCGAGTACATCGCCTTCTTAGACGCTGATGATATCTGGCTGCCGCCCAAACTCGAACACCAGGTGGCAATCCTGGAGGCACAGCCTAACGCTGCTATGGTCTATGGGTCCACTCAGGTGTGGTACAGCTGGACAGGCAATCCCAAAGATATCCAACTCGACTACCAACGCAGGCTTGGTATCCAGCCAAATACGCTGATAAAGCCGCCAGCGCTCTTGACTCTTTTTTTACAAGGAGAAGCTGAACCACCAGGCACCTGTGGTGTCCTGGTAAGACGTAAGGTAATAGAAGAGGTAGGTGGATTCGAAGAAGCTGTCAGAGATATGTATGAGGATCAAGCCTTTTTCGCCAAGGTGTGTCTCAAGGCAACCGTGTTCGTGGAGAGTGGTTGCTGGGATCGCTATCGACAGCACCTGGAAAGCTGCTGTTCCATTGCCAATGACAAAGGACAGTATCATCATGAACTGCCGCATCCTGCACATCGGACTTTCTTGAATTGGCTAACAGAGTATTTATCTGAACAAGGGATCAAGGACGTCCAGGTCTGGAAGGCCCTGCAAAAGGCTCTATGGCCATATCGCTATCCGGTCTTGTATTATTTGTTACGACCTAGGCATCTTGTGATGCTGGCTAAGCATCTTTTGAAGCTAATAGGGCGGCGAACATTTCCCGTCCGTGGCCGTCGTCGGCCACATGGCTTCGCTAGAGGGTGATGAGAATAGGCAATTAAGCCACAGGGTAGTATCTTACATCTGGTGATGCTTAAAGCTTGAGAGGGCCTGGCTTTAATTTGCAGCTATTTCACCAGAGCATCAAACAACGACACTCATTTCTGTAGGATGTCCTCATTGTCAAAGTGATAAAGCCGTCGTCAAGGATAACAAAAGTGCTGAAGGGAAACAACGCTTTCGCTGCCGAAGTAAGAGTTGCCAGGGACGTACCTTTATTCTCAACCCGTCCTATCCAGGACGGCTGCCTGCTATCAAGCAACACATTGTTGAGATGACTTTGAAGGGTCGTGGCATTTGAGATATTTCCAAAGTTTTCCATGCCAGTACTCGAACCGTGCTTGCAGAGCTTAAAAAACTCGATGTGCTTAGAGCAATCAATGAAGTGCTATTGCAGCAACTCAACCCATTGCAAGCCAACATAAAGGTCGTTCCAGCCAAGCTTGTAGTTGCTTCAAAAGCAACCGGAAGTGAGCTTGAGAAAATGTGGAGTTTCGTGCAGAAGAAGACAAATCAGCGCTGGTTGTGGCCGCCATTAACTACCAGACAGCAGAAGTGTTGGCATACGTGTTAGGGAACCATACAGACGCAGTATTCCTCAAGCTTAAGGAGTTGTTGACGCCGTTTGGAATCAACCGATTTTACACTGATGGATGGGGCGTATCAACGACATCTAGATTTCCAACAGCATTAAGTTGGTAACGCAAACACTCAAAAGATCGAACGCAAACGCCTGATATTGAGAACAAGAATCAAGCATTTGGCAAGAAAAAGGATTTGCTTTTCCAAATCTGAGCTAATGCATGACCTCATAATTGGAATGTTCATTGATGTTATGAGTTTGGGCTATCAATCTAGAAGTAACCAACGGAGCTAAGACACTACCTCGAACAGATAGAGACGTAGCAGTCGCTCTAGCATTGATGCAACCTGGCCTTGCAGCCGCAGGGTATGGGGTCAAGGTGCTCGGTGAGGGGTTAAAGCCATAGCTCCCCACTGAACTGAGAAACTCTATCCTACATTGTGTGGCGATTAGGTAGAGAGTGTCAAGAGATTTTAAGTCTAGCATTTGCTATGTGTCGACGCCAAGCACGAGTCAGTGAACGCAAGCCATCATAGGCCTGAGGCCCAAACTGGCGCAGCACCATGATTGCCATGCTCAGACGAGTAAATTCCCAAGAGTAAATTAGTTGAGGGTAATGGGCCAAGATTTGCTGGCGGAAATGACTTGCCACTTTGTAATCACAAGCTTCAATAAGCTTCCAGGATAGGTAGAGTTTGAAACGGGCAGAGCCTCGGGCCTTTAAATACAGGAAATTTGCTGGGGCAAGATGGAACGCTTTCTCGATCGCTGTCTGAAAGTCCTTCAATAACCCTTGGTAATCTTTGGACATATTATTAGGATGCAGTCGATAGAGGACCAAGGGTTGTTTGATCAGTGCAAAGGAATAATGAGAAGCAATACGAACCCACATATCCCAATCTGCCACACCAGATAGATTGGGATCAAATACTCCAACAGTTTCAAAACAATATCGACGAATTAGAGGCACACTGCCACAACAACAAACTGGCTTGAACTCGACAAGTTGCTGCCATACGTCACCTTCGGCATGAGGGGTACCCATTCTGCCTGTGGGCTTACCTAATTCATCGGTGAGCCAAACCCAGGTATTCACTAGACCTACCTCAGGATTATCCTCTAGACAACGTACTTGTTTTTCTAGTTTGGATGGCTCCCATAGATCATCTGCATCCAGCAAGGCTATATACATTCCCTGAGCATGGGCAATACCTACGTTGCGTGCTGCAGATACGCCCTGGTTTTCTTGTGAAATCAGTTTCAGCCGCGGGTCTATTAACTGGGTAAACCATTGCACAATGTTGTCAGAGCTACCATCATTAATAATCAATACTTCAAAGTCAGTAAAGGTTTGCCTCAAAACGCACCCCACGGTTTCAGGGAGATAGGACATAGCATTATAAGATGGGATTACAACAGAGACCTTTGGTGGCATACTCGGCCTATTCAAGCGCCTTAAAGATAA
>JAUJON010000127.1 GCA_030447595.1 Thermosynechococcaceae cyanobacterium YX3bin19 | reverse complement strand
GTATTTATAGAGATCTGTATGACTTTGGTTCGGTTGAGTTATTCCGGTACGTGTGAGATAAATTTTCCAGCCGTACGCTGTAATGTCAAAAAATAACGTGCAGACCAAGCGGCACTTGGTTCGGAAGCAATGTCGGTTATAATGTGGCGCAATGATCGGGGCTGTGCATGCATCCTTTCATAAAACACTGCAAGTTCTGGTGACCCTAATTTTGGAAACTCAGCCTCGGACGATAACTCCGTCACGTCAGCGTACTGAATAGATTCAAACAGTCTGTGACGTTCACTGCGGCTCCACCGTAAAAGGTCTGAAGAGAGTATGCGGCATTTACTTCCATTCTTCTGTATTGTTGCTACGGTCGCTCGTTGACTATTTCTGGAACCGGGCGTGGTTGGAAAAACAGTGTCAGGATTGTTGTTGAAGTTTGCGAAACGAACATCACCGTTAATCTGAAGCAATATTTTTCTTACTACATTCATCTGCCGGCTAAACATCAATGAGAGTGGCACCACAATCCCAATATTGCCGGTATTGCTCGCTACCTGCATCGCCCGCTCAAAAATCCAGCCGTACAGGTCTCCACACTTAGCCGTTTCGAAAAGCACTGTGATAGCCTTGTCTGGCTTTGTGCCGACGTACGGTGGGTTTGCCACTACCGCGTCGAACCGGCTTTCACCACATACGACCGAATCAGGAAATTCTAATTCCCAATGAAAGAAAGCTTGTTCCTCAGCTATACGACGGGCAGATTGCAGTGCACGACTCCCTTCCACCCGTGTCTCCCACGCGTCCGGTGCGTAACTGTGCGTTACATCATCGAGTAATTTGTCGTACTCCGCATCCATAATCGGCGCACCATTGTCAGCCTTCAGGCCAAACAGCGACGCAAGCCACACATTCGCCACATCCCGAAGTCGATTCGTAACCTCATAGGCGTTTCGGTGCGCTTCCCCTTTGTACTTAACGTCCTCAATATGCTCCGAATCTGTCTCGGTAATCTTGCCTATCTCTTCCAGCACCGATCGGATCGTTCGCTCACGCAATTCCCCGAACAATCCATCATTGACTGGCTTCTTGGGCGTGGGCAAAGTTGCGATGCGTGCGAATGGAGCCCCGTACAGAGAGTTTCCCACCTTCAAATGATGATCGAGGAACGTGAGCGGCTTGCCCGCGCTGGCGCTCGCAATCCAGAGGGACAGCTTAGCCAATTCCTGGGATAAAGGGTTTTTGTCTACCCCGTAGAGACATCGCTCTACCACACGCCGCTTCCAGAACAGAGGGTCGGTGGAGATACCTGAGTTAGGCCAATCAGTCTGATTCAGTGTCTCAATGATGAAATTAGTAACGATCTGACCCGCCGCTACAAGGAAATGACCGCTACCCATTGCAGGGTCGAGGATCCGTAAACGCAAGATTTCCTTCTCAACCACTTCCAGCGTCCGTTGGTCACCATAAGCTTCCGCTCTGGTGCGCTGGTCGTCGCTGGCAGCAACTTGCCGTTCCCGCTCGACGTCCGTCAGCACTTTATCCAATGGTGCCCGCAATTCCAGCAACTTCGGGGTCACCGTGTTGGTAACAATATATTGCACCACATCTTCTGGGGTGTAATAGGAACCAGAATTCTTGCGTTCCCCCTTATCATCCGCGAAGTAGACCTCTCCGACATCCAGGATCACCTCGCCTTTTTTTATGACACCTGCCTTACTTTGTGGGATAAAGGTGCGCTTGCCGTTCGAATCCCGCACCACAACGGGCTCTTCACTGACAAGATTCAGTTTGAATTCCAGCAGACCCTCATACAACGTTCCCAAGTGCCGGACAGAAAGATCTCGATAGTCAATACGGTTTGCCCCTGACTTCGTGATTTCGTAGCCAAGCTGATAGAGGGCAGGAGCGAGGTACTGATCACTGATCTTCTGGTTTTTCAGATATGGCTTTTCCGAATCGCTAAAAAGGCCACCATTATAAGCAGCCACACCCAGTGCTTCATCGCCATCATCCACCACTACGCAAAGACGCGTGAGGTGTTTCCACATTCCGTATGTGTCGGAGCCTCCCATGCCCTCCTGTTGGCGAAGACGGGCTGATTCCACCAGAGAAGCGAGGCTGACTGGCTGGTATTGAACCTCACCCACAGGCAGGAGCGCTCGCGCCTCTGCGTAAAATAGGAAGAGTATGCGGTACAGCAGGTAAATTGCGTTACGATAAATCTCATCGAGCATCTCGCGGTTATAAAGGGCCGAAGCCTCGTCCACGACAAAGCCCCGGCAAAGCAACTCAAGGATGGGCTCAACTCGCCCCTTCAGGTGACGCTCGACAGCCTCCGCCCGCTTATCCGAGGCTTCCTGATTGTTGTCCAGCCCGATCTCCTTCGGGTTTGCAGGAACGCACGCGGCAAAGGCATCGCCACCGAAGAAACGGTAAAATATCATGAAAGGGCTCAGGTCACTCTCAGCCAACAATGCGTCAAGATTGATTTCGAGAAAATCTTCGTGAGGGGAAAGCGATTTTGTGTGGCAAAGACGCCTGTAGTTATTAGTCACAACTTTACCCCCAGGCAAGTTCGGAAGCGCGCAACTGGCGGATGAGGCAGGCCTGATGGTGCTGTCCTTTAGTCGCGCGTCAAGATTGTCATCATGCACTACCAGGCAAAGCCCTGTTGTGTTTGTTTTACTGGCGTCCAGATGTAGTGTAAATCCGTCCGAGCCAGCACGCAATTGAGTACAAGACGTACCCAGTGCACTTAAGCACTGGCGGACATAACTTAAAACATCTGAAAGTTTTTCAAGTGATGCGTAATGCTCTCGCCGCTCGCAGAATGGTTTGCCGACAACCATCAAGGATATCTACTATCCCTTTCGTTGCCTGTAGTTCTCGCAGATACACTTCGGAAAACAGTTGATGATTGCGTACAGGGGAACTAATTTCATTATTAAGAAACCCATTTCTTCAGGCCATATATACTTTTGACCGAAAGAAGTAAAGCGGGCGTTATAGAAGAGGCACTGCTCAATGGACAGCGCCTTTGACCGCTTTTGGGAGATCACATATGCAATGATCTCTGATTTATGCGCTGGTTCACCAACTTCTTCCAGAAACTGCTCTGCAAGGTCACGATCCGTTTGTCTTTGGTCTTTCATAGAATTTCGTTTGTCTTCCATGCCCCATGAACACGATATAAGTGCCAGGCCCAGTAGAAGCAAAGGGTCACTAAAGGTCGCTCAGGCGGCCATGTACCGTTTTTGGTTCACGTTGCCTTCGTAAAGGCCGACTCCGCCAACTTTAACGCAACCTCGGAATAATGTGCCGGGCGTCCTATCTTCTGGAGAATCATGACCAATACAGTAAATTCAAACCACGGATCGCTACCACATGCTGTCATCCAGTCCATCAAATCGGCGTCGCCGCAATACACGCCCGAATGAAGGTTCCTCTATGGATATGTTATCGCCATGCAACCGTTCGATCACTTTAGCGATGAGACTGTCTTCTTCTATCTCCTGGGTTGACGTTTTCCATACCTGAACTGCATGCCGAATGATAGTGCCGTGCCAAGAGGGCATTTGGAAGCCAACAAATTGCTCCTCGTTCCACGATTGAGAACGCACTCGATAGCTCAAAAACAAGGTGGCAAAGGTCTTCGGACGCTATATTTGCGAGATCAACTTGGTTCATGAGGAGGCGTCCGCACTGAGTCACAGACAGCACTCCTCCTGCTTGGTGAGTAAGCAAAACGATGGTTTGTTCTACGCTGAATAAGCGTGCCTGTGGGTGGCAACGTCTCGCCATGTTGAGTTTTTTGAGGGCGATTGATTCAAGTTGACGCACTCGCTCTCGTGACAGATCAACAATGTTCCCGACCTCATCCAGCGTACGAAGACTTCGGCGGGTGCCGTCTGCGGTATAGGCACCATCATTTTCATTGAATCTGAAGCGAGCAGAAAGCACCTGCCAGGGGCGATCACCACAGATTTCCTGTAGTTCCTCAACGATTCCGGCCAGTGGGCTTTCAATGGCGCTTTCTTTTATCACACGCGCCCGTTCCGCCAAGGCATTGCCCTGCCGTAGATCGAGATCGACAAGCCGCTCCCATACTTGGCAAAACAGGGGCAAGTTTAGGTACAGCACGTTGTGTAGTGGCTGAAGCGCCGCAAGAATGTCTGACAGCTTGAAAAGACCTGCCTTTGTCAATATCCGAGTGTTGTGTTCCGATAGACCAAGTCGTTCAGTTGTCACGTCGCCCCAGCGTTGTGACAACAAGGCGGCGCGCTCTTCAAATGTGCTTACAATGGTAACAAGATCCCGAGTTTTCGTTTCTCGATGCTCTACGGCGAAGACAAGCATGGCGTGGAGAAACGCCTCCGCTTGATCTTGCCCCAGTAAATCCTCAGTTTCCTCCAGCGTCCAATCAAGTACGTCATGCAGATACTCCACTTTGGCTGCAGAAAATTGACCTATGAGATCCGGATCATGGAGCAAGTGGCTGAGCGACGTATCGTGGCCACAGTCGTCCTGCCCCGAAAAAATCCGCCATTCGTCCCGTAGCGTAGCAGGCGTCTGTTGTTTGGGCACAGAGGTGATATGTGGAGTGTTGGGATTGCTCTGCAGATATACCGCCGTTTTTTTGATCACTTCCAAGACGGAGCCACGTCCCATAGATGGAATCTCGATAAGCTCTCGAATTGTCGAGTTTAGTATTTTGTCGAGCGTTAGTAGGTTGCTTGCCTGCAGGCAATTAGAGGGGCGGGTGGAGATAGATAAGAATTCAATCGGAGTTCTGTTGGCTCTGATCTTATATGGGTCAACATCAATCAACGAAGAAAGTGGTTCATCCCAGGGAAGTTGATCGATATCGAGATCAGTTGACCATAGACCAGGCATTTTGATGATCTCACCACCATCTATAAAAGGCGTAACGAACCCTTTAGTGCACGCGTTACCGAAGATTATAACAGAGGGGCACGGAAACGATCAAGCGGACAAGATAGGACGCAAAGCCCTATGGCGAGACAGATACAGGTGGCAATAAACCACGGCCGGTCGTCCACCACTATGCGAGGCATGCAGTTTTGGCACGTCTGGTTTCGGGTGAAAGATGAGGTTGTTGAGGTGGCAATGACAGCAGGAGGAACCTGCTCCGGAAATAGCACAGCGACTGCGCGCCCGGGTTCAGAGCGATCTATGGGAGATGAATAGCCCGCGCCTGGAGGAATCTGTTCGGAGCTCCGACAACCTGCAGTTCTTCCATGCCGTTGAAGATACGCGAGCGGTGATACCCTGCAAGTAATTCGGTGAGAACCAGTTTTATCCACAGTTTGGTCTGGCGGAAGTGGGAGCAGAAAGCGTGTGCTCTTTAGATACAGAGCATCACAGGCGGGAGTCCGAGTATGGGGTTTGGCAGGGGCAGTAAAGGGCGCTGGCAGGCCACCTTCAGCGCTGGCTGGCGCGGGTGCGACCTGAGCCGGATCAACGGCAGAGGATCGTACATCCGGCCGGCTATGCTTTGCTGCCGCTTCAGCCTCGGGAGCGCCGCGTGTCTCTACGGTGCTCCAATTATATGGTGTCGTAGTCGGCACCCGCATAATAACTCCCCGATTTTCTTTCTGTCTCCTTCAGTTCCTACACCTGATGACAAGGTCGCTACATCCTCCCATCCCGAATCCCACTATAGGGCGCATCCACCGAACGTAGATGACATTCGCGTTCACCAACACTGTCGTGCCTGGGAGAGAGATGGGGATCGACAAATCGGCGATTATTTGCAAGGCTACCGAGGGCCATCAGACAGTTCCAAGTGATTGGGTGGCCGCTACAGGACTGCGGCCACTGATATTGGAAGACCCTTGCCTTGTTTGGCTCCGGTGGTACGGCGGTCGACATGGCTTCGAGGAAGACTCCAAGGAGTACAGCTTCTTAGAGTTTATCGGAAGGAAGGGGCATGAGTTTGAAGCTAAGTGGGTGAACGAGGTTGCTGGGAACTTAGCCGTCCAGAGCCTGGACGACGATAGGGACGTTCGGCACTGCGACGCCTTCTATAAGACGCTTGAACTGCTTAATATTGGCCCGGCCATCATAACCAAAGCCGCTCTCTGGTGGGCACCGGAGCAGGTGTACGGTACAGCGGATATGATCGCCCACACAGCTTGGTTGTATAAGCGCTTCCCTCATCTTGCGCCTGATAAGCCAGAGCCGCACCACTACGTTATCTTGGACGCTAAGTTCACGACCAGCCTGGATGAACCCCGGAAGCGAACTGACTATCTCCTCGCTGCCACACAGGTTCGCATCTACTCTTATATTTTGGGGCAACTCCAAGGGCATATGCCTAACCGGGCGTTTCTGGTGACGCGCGATAGCCCTTTTGACCCCAACCCCGTGGATGTCATCCATACAATGGATCAGCCACTTGATCCGTGGATTGCCGAACTACGCGACCGATATCTGAACATAAAACTTCACGGTGGACAATGGCTGCCTTGGCGAGATGTACAGGTCGCGCCTAACTTTTCCAATCATAAAGACGAGCCGTGGCACCAAGCAAAGAAGCAAATCGCCTACGACTATATTCCCGTCGGCCCCAATAGCTGGTCGTGAGGGCCAGCGGCGCCCGGACGCGGGACAGCGGACATGTCCTGTAGACGGACAAGCGGTGCTCCGCTGGCTGTTGGGCCGGGCCGGCTATGAGGCCCTAAATCGCACCCAGGAGGCCGCCGGTTCGAGTCCGGCTAGCTCCATACTCGAGACACCAGTGCTTGCGCCAAAGCTTGGCTCGGGCGCTGCGAGCGGCGCTGCTGCGGCAGGGCTCGGAATCAAGCAGGAATCAAACACCACGGCGATCGTAGGCCAGAACACGGATATTTGGC
>JAUJON010000126.1 GCA_030447595.1 Thermosynechococcaceae cyanobacterium YX3bin19 | reverse complement strand
AGGGAACTTAAAATTGGCACGCCGGAGCGAGACAGTGAGCCCAAGGTGCGGCAAAACCGTGCAACCGCAGTTTTTTGAATTAAGTCACCAAACAAAGGCAGTTCCAGCTGCAGACGGTCAATCGTTTCCCGGCCAGCCTGCGTTTTGTAATACTGACGAAAAGCAAATACCAAACCCGCCGCAACAAAGGGAATGATCAGTGCACCGGGGCTTCGCAGGAGTTCGCTGAGGTTGACTAGGGCTTGCGTGAAGGCCGGTAACTCACCACCAAGCTGCTTAAAAATCCCGCCAAAGATCGGGATAATAAAAATCACCATGCCGAAAAAGATGGCCACTGCAATAAAGGAAACCACCAGGGGGTAGGATAGAGCTGATTTGATTTGATTACTGAGGCGGGCCTGGTCCTCCAGCAGTTTTGCCAGCCGATTCAGGACCTCGTCTAAAACACCGCCTGCTTCGCCCGCCTGTATCATGCTGACATAGAGGTTATCAAAAGCTTCTGGATGCATTCGCATCGCATCGGAAAGGCTAGAACCCTGCTGGATATCTGCATTAATTTCCATCAACGCTTTTTTCAGCTTCTTATTAGAGCATTGCTCAGCCAGTACCCCTAAACCGCGGACTAGGGCCACACCAGCATTAACAAGGGCAGCAAACTGGCGGGAGAAGATAGCTTTATCCTTGACCGTAATCTGACTGAGAAAACCGAGGTCAATCTCTCCTTTGAAGCTGAAACCTGCTGCTTCCTTAATATCGAGCGTAAACAGACCTCGGGCTCGTAAAGTGGCGCGGGCCTCAGCTGTAGAGTTTGCTACTATCCTCTGTCTTTTCGGCTTTCCTTGAGCATCTCGAGCCCGAGCAACGTAGGTAGGCATGACTCACCACCAATCGAAAAGTAGAGGAAGATTGAACTTGTGCCGGCACTGAACCTTGGTTTCATCTACCAGCATGGGCGGGAGATTTCCCTGGGGTGGCACTGGGTACGCTACTGATTAATCGTTGGAGTTCATCTGGCCGGGAGGTTTTTGACATTGCTGCTTCATAGGAGATGGTTCCAGCTTGATACTGGTCTGCCAGAACTCTTTCCAGGGTGATCATGTTCAACTTACCGCCAGTTTGAATCGCAGAATAGATTTGCGAGGTTTTTCCTTCTCGGATCAAGTTGGCGATCGCCGGGGTAACCACCATAATTTCTTGGGCCATCACCCGACCGTACTCCCCCGGTTTAGGATTTTTCTTGGGAACCAGCGTTTGGCTAAACACCGCTACCAAAGAGTTAGAAAGCTGAACCCTGATCTGAGTTTGCTGAGCTGGAGGAAATACATCCACTACCCGGTCTACGGTCTGGGCGGCTGAACTAGTGTGCCGGGTCCCAAAGACTAAGTGACCGGTTTCCGCGGCGGTGATCGCCAGCTGAATAGTCTCCAGGTCTCGCATATCCCCTACCAGAATGACATCAGGATCTTCGCGCAATGCAGCCCGCAAAGCGTTAGCAAAGCTTTTGGTGTCTTCACCGACCTGGCGCTGGTGGATTAAACTCCTGTTCGGTTCGTAGACAAATTCAATCGGGTCTTCTACCGTGAGAATGTGCTCGGCCCGAGTCAAATTAATGTTATTGATTATGGCAGCCAGGGTCGTAGACTTGCCAGAGCCTGTGGGACCTGTCACCAAAATCAACCCTTTTGGTTTTTCGGCCATTTCTCGAACGATATTGGGTAATCCCAAAGTCTCAATGTTAGGAATTTTGGAACTCAATGCTCGCAGGCAAGCCGCATAGGTGCCCCGGTCTTTATAGACATTCACCCGGAAACGGGCTAACCCTCGAACCCCATAGGAGCAGTCCAGTTCCCAATTCTGTTCTAACTGCTTGCGTTGGGTGTTATTCAGCATCATAAAAATGAGCCGCTGGCACTGCTCCGGCGTCAGCGGTGCATGTTCAGTGGGCGTTAAGTGACCACTAATGCGAATGTAGGGCGGCAACCCTGCTGACAGATGTAGGTCAGAGCCACCGCTTTCAATGACTTGCTCCATTAAGTCTTCAATCATTAAGTCCATAAGTTCCTTTGCCAAGTTCATACAGTTCAGCTTCTGGGCTATGTCGCTTACATCTGCCGATTCAGCTCCCAGCGGCTATTCAATTGCAAAGCGCGGAGTTGTGCAGTAGGGACAATCCAGCCATTCGGGTTTAGCCTCTGCTCCACAAACTCTGCAGGTTAATGAGGTCTTACGTTTTGCTTTGAGTTCAGCTTCTAAACCAGTGTCTGTGAATGTAACCCGTTCTACTTCAGCAAGGGTGGTATGGCCCTGATGAACTAGATTCAAGCTGTAGGCCAGCAGAGTTTTCATCCCCTCCTCCACGGCAACTTCTTTGATCTGTTCAGTGGGAGCGCCTGCGGTGATCAAACTCTGGAGGCGTTCTGTAACCTGCATAATTTCATAGACGCCGCAGCGACCTCTGTAGCCAACGCCCTTACACTTCTCGCAAACCGCTTGATGGTTCTCTTTGGCTGCTTGAATCTCTTCTGGCAGCGGTTCATTGGCTTTGTAAAACGTTACCTCTAGGTCCCGAGGGAGCCGATAACCCAAAGTAAGCCAGTTCATCGGCACTCGGTGTATAGCAATCCGGCACTCGCTACAGACTCGTCGCACGAGTCGCTGGGCGACAACTCAATCAGCAAGCAGAAACCATGAAGGGTTCAACTTCCATTTCCTTCAGCCGGGCGATCGCGCTAGCAGCATCATTGGTATGTAGAGTTGTTAATACCAAATGCCCGGTTAAGGCGGCCTCAATCGCAGTTTTAGCCGTTTCCTTGTCCCGCGTCTCCCCGACAAGAATGACATCAGGGTCTTGTCTGAGGAAAGCCCGCAAAATTGAGGCAAAATCCATCCTTTTTTCGCGGATGACCTGGACCTGGGTTAACCCAGGCAAGGTATATTCAGTGGGTCCTCCGCTGTGCTGATGTTGACGCCGGGGTTGTTACATTCCGCTAGGGCGGAGTACAGCGTCGTAGTTTTACCTGAACCTGTAGGGCCTGTGACTAAAATTAAGCCAAAGGGGCGGCTGGTCATCTCTCGGACAATTTCTAAGCTCTCCGGGTCACTAATCAACTTATCCAGGCCCAGCTGCGTTGAGGAGTTATCTAAGATCGCAGAACAATCTTCTCCCCGTAGCGGCTGGGCAAGGTATTGACCCGGAAGTCCACCTTGCGTCCTTGAAATATCCGGCGAATGCGGCCCGTCTTGAGGAGGCCGCTCAGCGATTATCCAGTTCCGCAATAATTTTGAACCGAGAAATAACAGCTGGAATAACTTTTTTCGGTAAGGGGTCAAAGGCTTGTCGCAGCACCCCGTCCTTGCGAAAACGAATCCGTAAGTTTTCTTCCTGGGGCTCAATGTGAATGTCGGATACTCCTTCCTGTAGCGCTTTGGCTAAGACTTTGTTAACCAGAGAAATAACTGGGGCCGCTTCAGCATCCTGCAGGCGGCAGCCAAGTCATCTTCCCTTTCCCCAGGAGCATCTTCCAACTCACCCAGACTGCCCAGGTCAATTGCCGGAATATCAATCTGTTTTTGCTTCTTAACTTGCTCGTCTAAGCAGGTAGCGATAAGCTGCTGGTAGTCTTCCAGGGCTATCACGAGCCGACGTAGCTCAAACCCTGAGGCCGGAGGATCGTTTCTAAATCATCTAAGGCTGCCAAGTCTTCTGGATTGACCATAGCAACCAGCACAGATGGAGCGGCTGCTCCCACAGTAGGGTCTCCAGCCTGCGTCTGGCCAGTAGGGCTGCCGTTGCGAACCAGGGGAACGAGCTGGTAGCGGCGGCAGACATCAATAGGAACTAGCGTATTAATTAACTGACTAATTTGTTGGGTGGGAATTTGCTGAATTTCCGGGTCAAGGGACTCAACTCCGTGAAGAATTTTTAGCTCAAATAGTTGCTGGCGCTTGTATTGACGGACTAGGTCTGGGGGCAGGGACTTGCCAGTGAGCGCTTCAAGGACTGCTGTTAACGGACGGCCGGATTTGCGGCTCTCTAGCGATGCTTGCTGTTCGCGGTTGATATAACCAGACCGAATCAGCTTGTTGCCAAAGGGAAAAGCTTTGGACAACGGAAGTGCACGGCGCTGAGAGGAGGAACTGGTCATAGCAGATCAAGATGAGCCTGTACTAGAGCATTCCCAAAATTTTCAAAGAGGCAGCAAGCGAGTGAATCCTTTTTGCGAGTTCCCCCTGACAACTAGGGATCAACAAACAGTACTGCTATTGGCAGTTATCAGCAAGCAATAATGGGATTCCTGAAGCTCAGATTAGGGATTAGCGGCTCAACTATGACATTAGCCAGATGCCTACTAGTTTCCTGTGTGCAAAAAGGTTAAGTCAGAGAATGGCTGCACCAGGATAGGCTTAGCATTTAAGATATTGATGGATTTACTGAATCCTGAGCAGAGTAACCATCTATAAACCAGCAGTTTTCACCACTGAAATTAGGGCACTATGATTGAGGAAGAAAAACAGCTAGAGAACCATGAAGCTTCAACCGTTGATTCCCTGGATAGTTCTGAGGAACCGGCAATTGAAGCAACACCTGCGGAAAGGATGAATCAAGCAGTAGTGTCAGAGCCTCAAATTTCCTTAGAGGAACCAGAGGCTGTGATAAGTTCTCTAGAAGACTCTGGCAGCTCTACGCCTCAAAGCCCAGTTGACCAAACGAGCACTGGTTCAGTTGGCCCAAGAAGCTGAATCTTTAAGAGCGCAATTGGAAGAGCGGGAGAATCAGTACAGGCGGATTGCAGCAGATTTTGATAACTTCCGCAAGCGAGTCCAGAAGGAAAAAGAGGATTTAAGATCAGCAAGCCAAGCGAAATACGTTGAGTGAATTGCTCCCAGTTGTCGATAGTTTTGAACGGGCTCGTTCTCACCTGAAGCCACAAACCGATCAAGAAGCTGCTATCCACAAAAGTTATCAGGGTATTTACAAACAGCTGGTTGATTGCTTTAAACGGATCGGGGTTGCTCCTATGCGTCCTGAAGGTAAGCCCTTTGATCCCAATTTTCATGAAGCTGTTCTCCAGGAAGCAACGGATGAATATCCAGAAGGGACCGTTATTGAAGAATTAGTCAGGGGCTACCTGCTGGGCGATCGCGTTCTGCGTCATGCCATGGTAAAAGTTGCTGCGGTTCCTGAACTGACAACCGATGCTGACTCAGATGAGCCAGAGTAATTCAGACGCTAAATAGATTTGTGACCCTGCGTAGGCGGGTGATCCTGTAAGTATTTTAGGTTAGCTTTGTTAGATTTCTCAGAAAGTGCGGAATACTTCTGAGAAGTAAGCCCTGCTAAAGCTTAACGTTACTTACAGCCACCACTGCTAGTTATGGGAAAAGTGATTGGCATTGACTTGGGCACAACCAACAGTTGTGTTGCTGTCTTGGAGGGAGGTCAACCCACCGTAATCTCCAGCTCGGAGGGAGGTCGAACGACGCCAAGCGTGGTTGGCTTTGGTAAGCTTAGCGTTTCGCTGCCAGCAGACAGCATGACAGGCAAAGCCCCTCTAAGAGAGACTCATCTGGTAGGTCAACTGGCAAAGCGCCAAGCGGTGATGAACGCAGAGAATACTGTTTTCAGTATTAAGCGATTTATTGGCCGACGCTGGGAGGATACAGAAGCCGAACGCAGCCGCATTTCTTACACCTGCATCAAAGGTAGAGATGACACCGTTGATGTTCAAGTCTTGAACCACTACTATACCCCACAAGAAATTTCTGCGATGATCCTGCAGAAACTGAAGCAGGATGCTGAGAATCACTTAGGCGAATCTGTCTCTCAAGCGGTGATTACAGTGCCCGCCTACTTCAGTGATGCTCAGCGGCAGGCCACTAAAGACGCCGGCGCCATTGCCGGATTAGAAGTCCTACGGATTATTAATGAACCCACTGCAGCCGCTCTTGCCTATGGCTTGGATAAACAAGACCAAGACCAGACAATTTTGGTGTTTGATTTAGGCGGTGGTACTTTTGATGTTTCAGTAATCCAGCTTGGTGACGGAGTTTTTGAGGTCAAAGCAACATCGGGTAACAATCTTTTGGGTGGAGATGACTTTGATGAATGTATTCTGAACTGGATGCTTGAAACCTTTCAAACTAATACAAGCATTGATCTTTCCCAGGATAAGATGGCTCTGCAACGCTTGAGAGAAGCGGCGGAGAAGGCGAAGGTAGAATTATCGAGTACGATTACGACCTCGATTAATCTGCCGTTTATTACGGCAGATGAGACAGGTCCAAAGCACTTAGAATTGAACCTGTCACGAGCTAAATTTGAAGAACTTTCCAGCCATCTAGTTGAGGCAACCATCCAACCCCTGACCCTGGCTTTAAAAGACTGCGGTCTTACTGTAGAGGATATTGACCGGATTATTTTAGTGGGGGGTTCGACACGGGTGCCGGCGGTTCAAAAAGCGATCCGCAAATATTTTGGAAGTAAAAACCCGGATCGTTCTGTTCATCCTGATGAAGCTGTTGCCTTGGGTGCAGCCATACAAGCCGGGGTACTCGGGGGTGAGGTTAAAGATTTACTTTTGCTGGATGTGACGGCGTTATCGCTGGGAATTGAAACCTACGGTGGCGTATTCACTAAAATTATTGAGCGTAATACAACGCTACCCACTAGTCGCTCCCAGGCGTTTTCCACTGCTACGGATGGCCAGATCTCGGTGGAGATTCAAGTGCTTCAGGGGGAAAGAGCAATGGCCAAGTACAACAAGACCTTGGGCAAGTTTGAGCTGACAGGGATTCCCCCCGCTGCTCGCGGTGTGCCTCAAATTGAAGTGGCATTTGACATTGATGCCAATGGAATTTTGAATGTGTCTGCCCAAGATAAAGGTACAGGGCACCAACAAAGTATCCGCATCAGCAATACGGGGGGGTTAACTGCTGCTGAAGTGGAACAGATGCGCCAACATGCCTCCCTGCATGCGGATGCTGACCGGCGGCAAAGAGAACGGGCTGAATGCAAGAACCAGGTAGACAGTTTGGTGTACAGCTACGAATCGATTCTCAAGGGCAACGAAGCCTTGATTGGTAATCAGCTTCAGGCGGCAGCAAGCAAGAAGGGTGCTGAGTTAAAAGCTACTGCAGCCAACGAAGCTGTGACAATGGATATCTTGCAGCAACAGATTTTCGAGTTTCAGCAAGTTGTGTTTGCCGTCAGTGCTGCTGTTTATGGACGGGGTAATAACTCTACTGCTGAATCTCAAGCCCCAACTGAACTAATCACGGATGACGCAACTGTGATCAGCGATAATGACGATACAATCATTAATGATTACGAGGCAATTGGCTAATTCAATTGCTGGTTAGTCTTAGTGTTTTACTTCATATACCGCGTTCTATGGCCCGTGATTACTACGAAACTCTCGGCGTCTCTCGAGATGCAGACCAAGAGGACCTTAAGCAGGCCTACCGTCGTCTAGCTCGTAAGTACCACCCTGACGTGAACAAAGAAGCAGGGGCTGAGGAGCGCTTTAAGGAAATTAACCGCGCCTACGAAGTTCTGTCAGAACCAGAAACTAGGGCCCGATACGATCGCTTTGGTGAAGCAGGGATTGGCTCAGCAGCCGGAGCAGCAGGCTTCCAAGATTTTAGCGACATGGGTGGGTTCGCTGACATTTTTGAGAGTTTTTTCAGTGGCTTTGCCGGAGGTACACAAGGTCAGTCCGCTCGCAGGCGCAGTGGTCCTACAAGGGGTGACGATCTGCGCTTTGATCTGAGGCTAGATTTTCGAGAAGCGGTATTTGGGGGCGAGAAGGAAATCCGGATTAGCCATCTAGAGACCTGTGATACCTGCAGCGGATCTGGCGCCAAATCTGGATCACGTCCTCGTACCTGTTCTACCTGTAGCGGCGCCGGTCAAGTGCGGCGAGCCACTCGCACCCCCTTTGGTAGCTTTACTCAAGTCTCTGCCTGTCCAACTTGTAATGGTTCTGGACAAGTGATTGAAGATAAATGCGAGACCTGTGGTGGGAGTGGCCAAAACCAGGTCACGAAGAAACTGAAAATTACGATTCCGGCTGGGGTAGATACAGGTACCCGCCTGCGTGTTTCTAATGAAGGAGATGCAGGACAGCGGGGAGGACCCGCAGGGGACCTCTATGTGTACCTGTTTGTCCGGGA
>JAUJON010000125.1 GCA_030447595.1 Thermosynechococcaceae cyanobacterium YX3bin19 | reverse complement strand
GGCAACCTTGACATTGCCGCCCACGTCCTCCGGGGCAGCTGTGCGCGGGTTAGTTGCCGCGAAGTCAGGCTCAGCCGTGGGCTGAACCCGGTAACTGTTAAACCCATAGCCAAGTACACCCGTCAGGTCTTCGGTCGTATCGCCAATCCTCAGGGTGTTGCCTTCACAAAGATAGGGGATAGTTGTGGGATTCTGGATGTTGCTGGCATCATCTAGCAGAATTCGACGCAGGTTATTGGAACTCTGCTGCTCGGTGACCGCAGCAACATTATTCTCATCGTTTTCCGTCTCAGAAGACGGCGTATCGGTTGGATCAATGGAGTTCGTAGGGTTGAATAACCGTCCCTCCGAAGACAGCACTACCTCGCCAAAGCGAGCCAGGTTGAAGTTTTCGGTGACCGTGAGGGTTTCCGGGAAAGTAACTAACATTCCCTCGTAGCGCTCCAGGTCGTTGACTGCCGTTACGGGCAAGTCAATAGCAGTGGATGCAACCGCCCCTGAACCTTCCACCGCCAGGCTCCTCAAGTTGCTGATCTGCGTCTGGTTACTGAACTCAGAGACCGATCCGGTAAGCTCCACCACATCGCCAACATTGACGTTCGTGCTATTAGGGGCAAAGACAAAAATACCGTCGGAGGTTGCCGAGTTGCCGTCTCCAGTTGCGTCTTGAAGGTAAAAACCATTCAACCCTGAGCTGCCCTGAAAATCACCAACCACAACTCCTTCCGTTGTAACTGCTTGACCAACTTTCGAGCTGGCTGCTCCACTGCCTTGAATTTCAAAGATGGGGGTGAGTGCAACATCATTATCCGTGACGTTGACACTCAGGTTAGGGATAGAGGTGCTGGAGTAAGCAGGATCTTCACTGCTGATGGTATGAGTAATAACCCCCGTGTGTGGCGAGCCTTCTATCTCCGGATCATTCACTGCTCTGACTGTGATTGTTTGAGGAGTTGTATTACTCAGAGCTACAGTTACTGAGTTGAAGAAGTTGGTGCCATCTGAGCTAACTTGCGTTTCCCCGTCAGCGGCGATCGCAACATTCACCGCAGCAATAGGCGAGGTATTCAGGGCGATCGTGTAGGTATCGGTGGTTTCACCTGCTTCGTTAACATCAGTGCTGCCCCCTGATTGTGTAATGGTCACCCCAGCAGCGGAGCCGCCGCCACTCGTTGTGTGGCTTCCCAACCCAGCGAACGTATCCGTGGCGAACCCATCCCATTGCACGCTTGGATCGAAGGCATCACTAGCATTGGTATCACCCGTAGTGATACTACTTTTACGGCGGAGGGTATTGTCGGCTGTACTCGCCAGCCCACTACCCCACTCAGTACCCGGATCGATGCCGACCTGACCAATCGCGTCAACAATCGTCCCAGTTGCCCCGCCCTTACGTAGCAGCACTGCATCGTCACCATTGAACCATCCCGCCCCATTCGTCTGATCGGCTTGGCTGAGGATAGTTGGGCTGGCGCTACTTTGGGCAAGCACAAAGACATCCCCATTTGCAATTGTGCCAGTCAGGGGAAGAGTCAGTCCTGCACTGGAACTACCATTGAAGTACATTGCCACGCTGTAACCTGCCGCTGCTAGATCAACCGCAGCTCCAGTATCGTTGTAAATTTCCAGTGCCTTGTTATTACTGCTGCCCTCGATATACTCTGAGAAAAATAAATCCGCCATTAAATCCCCCTAGTGGCAAAAGTTTGTTTTTAGATCAATTAGAAGTAGTTTCTTGAAGCTCACAGAAATAACCCTGTACTGGCGTCAAAAGCACAGCGCAATGGATAGGCTTGGTTTATGATGCTGCTTGGTAACTTCTAGGCGAAGGCCATGCTGCAAATAGATTTAGTTAAGAACAGACTGAATAACCTCTTTACTCCTCAACGAGCGATCGCCGCAGTACGGGCGAAATTGAGGTCCAAAGCAGTGTAAATATACTTAGCAATAGCGTGACCGGAGTAATTCAGTAAATTTGGCAACAAAAAGCTGTCCCTACAAGCTAAGCTCCCACGGCAATGTTAAGAAAGCACTGCGGCTAGATTAAGAAGCTGGTATCTTTAGGTTAAAAAAGACAGTTGGAGAATTTTGACTGTGAATATATAAGCTGAGATGGTACTAAGACGCAGCAACATCACACCTAACCTGTGGACAGATGGATAGCCCTGAGCATTGGTAACTCTCGACTTCACTGGGCTTGGTTTTTAGGCACAAAGGTCCAGGAAGTTTGGCAAACCCCTTACTTAGACGCAACAGATATCAATGTCCTGGTCACAAACCCTAGTTCGGCATGGAGATTAGCACCTGCTCTACTCAGCTCTCTCGATCAGGGATCTAAAGCACTGCCTGAGCTCTGGATTGCGTCGGTCGTCCCAGAGCAAACTACCCTCTGGCAAGCCTATCCAGGAGCCAGAACCATCAGCCTGAATCAAATACCTCTGCAAGACCCATATCCTACCCTGGGAGTAGACCGAGCCTTAGCTCTGTGGGGTGCAGGCCAAACCTACGGCTGGCCAGTTCTCGTGATTGATGCGGGAACGGCAATGACCTTCACCGGAGCCGATGCGGACTGCAAGCTAATAGGAGGCGCAATCTTACCGGGCCTGGGGCTGCAGGTGCGATCGCTGTTTCAGTCCACTGCTGCCT
This sequence comes from Thermosynechococcaceae cyanobacterium YX3bin19, assembly GCA_030447595.1. Lineage (GTDB taxonomy): Bacteria > Cyanobacteriota > Cyanobacteriia > Thermosynechococcales > Thermosynechococcaceae > JAUJON01. The sequence continues at coordinate 3,235 of JAUJON010000125.1, read as the reverse complement.
TACCCCTGGCGGAGTTGCCCGCGCACTTACCTCACCGCGGGGCCAGACGGACGCGAGTCTCCCGCAGCGCCACTGACCTACACCGGAGCCGATGAGGACTCCATGCTACTCGGTCCCGCACACTGACCGGGCCTGGGGCTGCAGGTGCGAGCGCTGGTTCACTCCACTGCGGCCTTACCCCGGGCCGAGTTGCCCGCGCACTGACCTCCCCGATGCGCCAGAACGACGCTAGACGCAATTCAAAGCGGGACTATCTACACGGTACTGGCAGGGGTACGTGATTTTATTCAAGCATGGTGGGAAGTATTTCCCCAAAGTCAGCTCATTCTCACTGGAGGAGATCACGCTGCTTTACTGAACTACCTTCAAGACGGGCCTCCTGAGAACCACCGAGCTGCAGAATGGACCACTCAACTCATTGGCGATCCTGACTTGATTTTTTGGGGTATGCAATCCGTCAGATCCAGACTGGTATCCGACTGACCGTTTTACTTCGTCTGAGCCTGTTTGAATTAGCCATAGTATTCTCGATACCACTAATCAAAGGGGTGCCGTAGGCTTAAATCCCACCTCGAAGTGGGGGAAGTGCGTTGCTCCTGTAGGGGCATTCAATGCGATCGCCCTGAGACTAGCCTGCTTGAAAGATCAAATATTTCTTTCGTGCCTCCCCTTGCCAACTCTCCCATACCGCAAGACACTGGATTAGATGAGGTGACTGGCAGTTAAGAGGACGTTATGAAAAGAGTACTGGGCATCATTCTTGGCGGTGGGGCAGGCACCCGGTTGTATCCCCTGACCAAGCTGCGAGCCAAACCTGCTGTCCCTCTAGCAGGGAAATATCGACTCATTGATATTCCGGTAAGTAATTGTATTAACTCGGAAATTTACAAGATTTACGTGCTAACGCAGTTCAATTCTGCCTCCCTTAACCGTCACATTGGTCGGGCCTATAACCTGTCTGGTGGCTTCGCTAGCGGGTTTGTCGAGGTGCTAGCAGCCCAGCAAACCGCAGAAAACCCCAACTGGTTTCAGGGCACTGCTGATGCCGTACGTCAATATCTCTGGCTGCTGTCAGAGTACGACGTGGATGAGTACCTGATTCTCTCTGGTGATCACCTTTACCGGATGGACTACCGCCAGTTTATTCAGCGTCACCGGGAAACGCAGGCCGATATTACGCTTTCTGTGGTACCCATGAGTGAACGGCGGGCCTCTGACTTTGGCCTGATGAAAATTGATGGTTCTGGGCGGGTGGTTGACTTTAGTGAAAAGCCTAAAGGAGATGCTCTGGCCCAAATGCAGGTTGATACGACAACTCTGGGGTTATCTCCTGAAGCAGCTCAAGAGAAACGTTATATCGCCTCGATGGGAATTTACGTCTTCAGAAAGGACGTTTTGACAAAGCTATTGAATGAGTATCCCGATTCAACGGATTTCGGCAAGGAGATTATTCCCGCCTCTGCCAAAGACTTCAACCTCCAGGCTTACTTGTTCAACGACTACTGGGAGGATATTGGGACGATTGAATCTTTCTACGAAGCAAACCTGGCGTTGACCCAGCAACCTCATCCTCCCTTTAGTTTTTACGATGAGTCAGCTCCTATCTATACTCGACCGCGTTACCTCCCTCCCTCCAAACTCTTAGATTGCCATGTGACGGAGTCGATTGTAGGTGAGGGCTGTATCGTGAAAAATTGCCAAATTCAGCATTCAATTTTAGGCGTGCGAGCGCGGATTGAATCGGGTTGTATAATCGATAACTCACTTCTGATGGGTGCAGACTTCTACCAACCGTTTGTGGAACGCGACCCCAATCTTAAAGACAGCAACATACCGCTAGGGATTGGTGCTGAGTCAGTGATCCGGCGGGCAATTGTGGATAAAAATGCCTGCATCGGTCGTAACGTCCAAATCATTAATAAAGACCGGGTCGAAGAGGCAGAGCGGGAAGACCAAGGCTTCCTCATCCGCAATGGAATCGTTGTGATTCTTAAAAAAGCGGTAATACCAGACGGTACCGTAATCTAAGCAATACTACTCGTAGCTTGGCTCGGGCTTCCTAGGCATTGGTTTAGGCTGATTGCATGTTGACGTAAACAATCCTATGGGTCAAATGCTATGATATTCAAGCCTAAGTTCCCGCGGACGTGGCGGAATTGGCAGACGCGCTAGATTTAGGTTCTAGTACCGCAAGGTGTGAAGGTTCAAGTCCTTTCGTCCGCATTTAAGGGTTACAGCCGATGAGCTGGTGTACAGTAACAAATCATTTGTCACCGATAACACATTGGTGTCATAGATGTAAGTGAATTGATATTAACTAGCTTTTGCTAGCTGCAATTCTAGCTAGCAGATGACCTAGCCCTGCTAACCGGAAGTATAGAAGTCTAGAAATGGAGAATAGGAGATTTGAACTCCTGACCTCTGCGGTGCGATCGCCGATGCCCAGAAGATAAAACGTTTTCTTCGCGAGGGCTACAGGCATTTTCATCTATTGGTATATCAAATGTATCTCAATTCCAACACTTACTGACTGTGCTTTGCATTCCATTTAAAATTCGAAAGCCCGTTCATCAGCCCATCGTTATCGCTTAAAGCCTGTCCCAGTCATCTCGGCTAACATTAGCTTGTTTTAGTATTCGCGCTAGTAAGTCTTTGCCAATATCCCCTTGGTGAGGATTGGGAATCGTTAGAGTAATGTCTTCCTTCTTCATGTGTTGATGCTTTCCCCTGGCAAAAGGGCCATCAAATCCTAGTTGTCTCAGGTAGCGAATTAGATCTTTACGCTTAATGGGACCAAAGGGCGGCATCAAGCAGCCTCTTTTTGTTGAGAATTCAGGTCAATGTTGTCTATGACAGGGAGGGATAGATGGTCGGCAACCCTGACTAATATCCAATCTTCTAGAACAGACTGCAATTCCTCTCGACAAGCTTCTAGGGTTGGAGCATTCGCCCAGACTCCCTGGAACCCTAGTATCTCTCCGTAATAGCTACCATCGTCACTTAGAATTTCGTAAGTCGCGCGATGCATTGCAGCTTGGATGTAGTTTGTCAGCATCATGGTTTCCCTGTAGCCTGTCGCAGCACTGAGCAGCTATTCATATTCTCAAGGTAACTCCACTCAACTTGTATGGAGAATATGCGATCGCCCGATGATTATGCTTCTGTCCACCCCTAAGCATATTGCCTAGCTTCAACACAAGCAGGTTCAGCCTTCACAGATAACTTAGGAGGTGTT
>JAUJON010000124.1 GCA_030447595.1 Thermosynechococcaceae cyanobacterium YX3bin19 | reverse complement strand
CGGCTTTAGGAGTTGAGCCGATGAAACGGGGTACTAAGTCCTATATCAGTTCCCAGCAGCTTGAGCTGCTCAACGAACTGCATCAGTACATGCACAGCGGTGGAACTATGGCGGACTTTATGGAACTGCATGGTTTTTCAAATACCCAAACCAATGGACATCAACATCAGAGTAAATATCCTAGCCAACGGCAGCCGAATGTAACGCAAACATCACTACCTCACAGCCAGTTCTACAACCAAACCTCTTTAGCTTCATCGAATGGGAATGCTGCACAGACCCCTGTTGTTCTAGTAACCATAGATGCCCTAAAAGGACTGATGCATCAGCCTGCTTCCTCTGAACCTCTGGATTATTTAGAAAAACTAGAGAAGTGTTGTGAGCATGGCTGGATATTGTCGACCTCAGAGGTGTCTCAGTTGTTGGGCTTATCGGCTAAAACTATTGCGAGATACGGCGAAAGCTTTGATGACTCCGGCTTTGTGTTTAGACGAGCTGGAAAGAAGCGAGCACAACTCGCCTGGCAAGTCAGAAAACAAAACTAATAAATCTCACTGTGTTTGTTCAGCGAACATCCGGTGAACATAGAGTATGCTAAACATGTTTTGTTCGGTGAACATCCGGTGAACACCATGAACACAGAGATTGATAGGTTCCCTGTCTCTGATTTACCAGACAGGTACAGTATCAAACGGACTGCCCTCTACGAAAGATTGAATGCTTTAGACATCAAGCCCCAGAAGTTGGGTAATAAATCATATATAGATGGTTACCAATTGCAAGAATTGGATGAGCTACATGCTCACATTCAGCGAGGAGGAGGGATTGCAGACTTTTTACAAGAGCAAGGATATTCATCCAGTGAACACACTGAACAGACTGGACAACTAGCCCAAGCTGACCAAACAGGTTCGTTAATGGCTGTGGTAGAAGTGATCGCCTCGAGATTGGTTCCTGCTATTGTGTCAAAGCTGACACCTGCTCCTGCTCCGCTTGCACACCTTGAGGCATTAGAGCGAGCATACGAGAAAGGCTGGTTGCTCTCTACTTCCGAAGTAGCTCAGCTATTCAGACTGTCTGCTAAAACTATTCGAGGATATGGCGACAGCTTTGAGGAAGCTGGCTTCGTTTTTACTAGAACAGGTACAAGAGCCCATGGAGAGACAGCCTGGGAAGTCTCTAAGCTTCGATCTGATCAATAGTGATGAAGTGAATAGCAAACCTAGCGTTAGCTGTAAGGTAACAGCTTTGACTACGCTAGCGGTTTACATAGAAGCTTACCCTAGAGGCCCGTACTGTTTCCTAGAAAAGCACCAAGAGTCTGTCACAAACTCAAAGTAAGAACTTGCAATCATTATTCTTAGTTAGGATGTTCGGCTTTAGCTTTAGTTAATTTCAATTTTCTAGCACTACCTTTGTAATTACCGGCAAGCTAAAATCTTCTAGCAGCGGCTCAGGCGTTGAAAAAGTTGTCAACTATCAGGGTTTCGCGTTCATGAAGTGATTTTTTGACTGATTTAGGTAACGCAGAGATAGAATTTTGACGTTCAAGAGGTTGGTCTAATTCTGAATGAGGCGATGATCCTTGCTTAGCTGATTCTCGCTCTGGTGAAATCACCTTTTCCATTAAATATTCAATTGTTTTTTGCTTAATCCAACCTCGTGCCACCAAGATTTCGCCAAAACGGATGCCAGTTGCATTCTGATCAGTGAGTGCAACCTCAACCTGTGCTTCAGTTAACAAATCAGCTTCAATAAGATAGGCACCAAGACGCTTAATCTCGGCAGGGGTAATTGTAGGCAAGTTGTTTGCTATCGTTTCAACTTTTGCAGAAGCAGATGTTGGCATAAACTTACCTTTCCTCATTGGGTGATCTACCGGAGCTTCCGGCAATGAGTGAATATCTGCTTCAAACTTAAACTCGCTAATCCATGAAGAGAATTCCTTGCCCCTCTGCCGTCCATAAATTCTCATAGCTTTAATAGCTTTGACTTTTAGCTCTATAACCGCTTGGCGAACGAAGGGAACCAACGCTTGCTGATCGGGAGTTTGTACAGACTCTAGTACCACATGTAGACAGTTGTCTTTTAGTGCCGCTCTGACAGTAATGTCTCTACGCTTGAGAGACTGATGCACCAACGCAGCGATCGCCTTTGCGTTGCCTTGTTTAGCAATCTCTAGGACATTCTGCTGGATCATGTGGCACCTTCAGAACATTAACCCTCTTAAAGTGCCCTTTAAACTAAAAAACTTACCAATCTACCTGTTAGGCTTCATCCCTACTGTGCAGAAACTTATGAATTTACGGCTTCAATTTCTCCCTATCTTGCCACCTTATTTTTGCAAGAATTCGTATTTTTTAGTGGGTATCTCTCAGTAATGACACTGAGGCACAGAAAGTCTATTGTCGAATATGTAAAGTACATATAATAGGCGTCAGAAGATGCTTCCAAAAGTTTTTACCCAATTAACATCAGCTAAGCTTGGCGAAATTTTAGTTCGCAGAGGGCTGGTTGAGATAAACTTGAAAGAGTCTTGGCAGAACAATTTGTTAGTTTCATAAGTTGGGTAAGGCTTCTGGTTGAGAAAAGTTTTATTACCCGCGAGAGCTTGGAAAAAGCTGTTTAATTAAAGTATCAAAGCTAGGTAGACTTTAATTCGAAGAAAATTAATTTCTGACTGAATTAGAAAAGTCCTAGAAGAACAGATTTTAAGCAAGGAAAAAGCTAGGTGGGCTTTAGATCCTGCAAAACAGCTGATTTTTCACGAAGAGCTAGAGAGACTTTGAAACAACAGTACTGGCGAAAAGAAGGGTTTTGGTCAATTTCCTAAATGTTAGAAGTCTTCATATAGTTGCTATTTAGAGTAGCTGATATCCAAGCTACGACCAAGTACCATGTGACAACGCTGGGAGCTTCAAGGATTGCGTAGTACCTTGTTACAGCTTTGCTAATTATAGAACCCAGTAGGAATACTAAGCTTGTTCAGTGAACACCTGAACACGAATGTAGCCCCTGTATCTAATTAGCTAAATCGATTTTGTAGTGTCTGAACCAATCGTCATCTGTCAGAGGCTGAATGCATTCCAGCTAATCTTGGCCTACTTTGGTTGCTATCAATGTAATCACAGTGCAACTGCACCGTGGTGGTGAGGAGTTACCTGTGCTTTCTATAGTTTCTCAGTTACAAGGGTTTTATCGGTTACGTCATCGGTTGGCAATACTACATTGATCCAAGTTGGCATTACAAGGCTATTGAGTTTGTTTGTATGGGTGAAAATGAAGTCTACTTTTGTTGAAACGATCTAGAGTCTGAGATTAAAATCATCTGGAGGGCATCAACCATGGGCCGGGTTAACCACAGCTCAATGACCGACCAGAAATTGAAGAAGCGTTATGTTCTGGACCACCAGGATAATAATGAGGCATTTTACGTCTACTTTTGACTAACTCGAGCCACAGGTAGCCTGATTACTATCGCTTCTAGAAACCTAAGCGGGAAGCCAGGTAGTGGCAAAAATGCGCCGCAACAATCAAAATCGAACTGAGAACTTGAGGCTGAAACTGTAAACTAGTACGGTTGCTTGACACTGTACTGGTTGCAGTTTTTTGATAATTTCAGCTACTTATAAGGAAATTCCCGAAAAGGATGATGTATGTAGGCAGTAATATTAAATCATCACCCCAACAAGAAAACAACCAAGGTGATGATTGGTTTAGTTTCGTTTGATCGTACGTGTGACGTCGAGATCGTGAAATCGAGACCACATAAATCAATTATGGAATTCAGATCCAGATAGGGGGACGGGGACACTAACTGATTTGCTTGGCGAGTATAGTTATGTCTCCCTGCGATGCCATGCCTAGTACGGTATGATTTTGCCTTTGTAATTGGCAAGCATTTTTGAAAAAGGTATAACGGCTCCTATCTGTGAAGCAGATAAAACTATGACGGGAGTTCAATCGTGCATTTAGAGACTACTGATTGGAATAGAGGCAACGAGCACACGATTGCCTCAAGTCAGCGATGATAAGGAACGGCATTGTTATCAGCCGATTACCTGAGACCTCACAAGAAATTGATAGCAGGGCTTGGCTCCCAAAAGGAGTCAAAATGAGCCAGCAGCAGCCGCGCGAATCACCCTCCTTGCCCCTGGCCCAGGCCCCTGCTTCCCAAGCACCGCAGAGGGCTCGTCAGCACCCCGGTCCTCACCGTCCATAACACGATCCGCTACCCCTGGATGAATCAGGCCAGCGCCTCGCTCAGATATTCACCAACGGCTGGGACTGGATCTATGCTCCTCGACTAACCCCGGCGAGAAACCACAGTGGGAAACCATTAAAAATTTCCGGTAACGCCGTTGAATGTGGCAGTTGCACCAAAACCCTGACTGCCTGATTGGTGCTCGCCCTGGCAGCCTGACGACACAGGCCGTGATTGACGGCTGGATCATCTCTCTCCATATCACCCCAGCCAAAACCCGCCTGGCTGAGGATTATCTTCAGCACGAAGCGATTGGCATCACCCGCTACCTGATCTGCCAAAGCAGTCACAGCGGCGGTCTACATATCTATGCTCCCCTGCCCGAACCTGTCAGTAGTTTCTGGCTCGCTACCACCCTGCAACAACACCTGCAAGCCAGCGGCCTCAAACTGCGCCCTGGCCACTGTGAAATCTACCCCAATCCCAAACGCTACATTCCCCAAGGCCAAGGGTTCAGCAAGTTTGCTGCCCTGCGCTATCCTATGCAACCCGGCAACGGCTTCCTGCCTCTAGATTCTGCTCTCAATCCTCTACCTTGGACCCTGCAGCAATGGTTAGACGCCTTCGACCTGTGTGCCACCCATCAAGATATCAAGCAGCTCAAGCGTTCTATTGAGCACAGCCAGCAGAACTACCGCATTCGCCACTATCGGCATCCTCACTCTCTTGAAGCTTGGCAACAACGGATTGCAGCTGAAAAACAGCAGGGTTGGACTGGTTCTGGCCAAAGCAACGAAAAATTCAAACTCTTTGCCTGTGAGGCCAGAGTCTTTCTAGTCATGGATAGTATTGATGCGATCGCTCACCACATCCAAGACACTGCTCAGAGGACCTCCGGGTTCCGCGAATACTCTAATCATGTCAAAGATCTTGAGCAACGCAGCCGTGAAGTCGCTACCTGGGCTATGCGGTACTACTGGCCGATTGGTACCCTTGCTAGCCGACACACCAGCTACCACAGCCCCCAGAACGCTCCAATTCCCACGGCCAACTTCAGCTACCACCAAGCGAAACGAGAAGCGGCCCAAACTCGGATTAGAACTGCTGTCTCCCAGCTACAAGCTGAAAGAAACCTACCCAACGGCATCACCGCCCGTGCTAAAGCGATCGCCGAGAAAGCCCATGTCAGTCAACAAACCCTCTACAAAAGTGCCAACAAGCTCCTCTGGCACCCTGACCACCTTGCTTTCCCAGCAGCCACCAATCAGCCCAAACCCGCATCAGTAGGACAAATTACACAACCAGCAGAAAATACAGCCAAAGTCCTTTCTTCAGGATCGCTGGAACTACTGTGGTTGAAGGAAATTACACAACTCTATATTTATGTAGGGTTTTGTTTATACCTTGCCTTATTTCAGGCCGCTGCCTCCCTGACCCTTAAAGGTCAACGGGAGGCAGCGGTGCCTCACCCCTGTAAAGTTCCTCCTGCTATCAGCAGTTGGTCTGAGCTGCGAGCTACCTTGCCAGAGCATCTTCAGCTCAAGATTGCTGCTGCCGAGCGCCGTCGCCAGCTTAGGCAACAGCAGGAAGATCGCCGCCGAGAACTTGCTAAGCTTCGTCAGTCTCTTCCTCCCGTTGGTACTAGTGTTGAAGCCCTTGCTACTCTAGAACGGGAATTAGCTGCTCAGCGGTTCTTCTCTGAACGCTCTCAAGCAGAAGAGTTTTCTATTTTTCCTGAAGGAGGCCCTGGGCAGCTTGAATCTCTTGCCCGAGATTCACAGGTGAGTGCATTTTTCCGTCCAGCCCCCCACTGCGAGTTATCAAGCGAAAGTGTCACAACAACTGGTACAACCAACCAGTCAGTACAAGCTCGGGCTACTGCCCCAGAGCTTAGTCAAGACCGTGATTCAGATGCCTTAGTACAAGAGCCTTTAGCGTGCGATTTGCCCTCTATGGAGGACCAGTCTGAATTTAATTCGTGGTTTAAATTGGCCTTGCAACTGGGTATCGTCGTTGATAGTGATCTCTACAATGGTCAGCTTTGGGTATTGACTTCTGTCGGAGCCTGGGAGCCCTGGACTGAAGTATCTGCTGCTTTCACATTCCGGTATTTGCAGGGCATGCTAAAACCAGGCATTACATAGTTTTTGGGAAACCGCCATCAAGCGGGATATATCCGCAACCGGCAGTTTGGGTCTTCACCAAAACTGTTGGCCTGTAGATGGTAGTGCTTAACTAGTTCGTGTTGCATCTTCCGCACTTTGGCAGAGCGTGGGAGCAGTTCTACCGGTTGTTTCCGGAAAAGCACAACTTGCTCTACAGCGAGTCTGGCTTCTTCTAGGGCTTCCAGTTCATCTTCATGGCCGTTTTGATCAAAATAGTTTTCAAGCTCATCGTTTGTGCTTGCTTCCTGCATGTTCAATAACTGCCGCAAGGTACGAGCAATCTCAGAAGTAGTGCTTGTTTCCATCAAGTGAATAGGTACCTGATGACACTTGGCGACATGCTGGAGCCTAGATTGATCTTTCGCATGGCAGCTAAGTGCCACAACCCCGTGGGCATGATCAATGTCTCGAGTCAGTACCACTGGCAAATTCAACCTCTGAATAACCTGCTCTAACTGATGACGGCTAACGCCATAGGGGTAAATGTGTAATGGTACTTGGTCTTTGGAAACTCCTTGCTGAGCAACGTTATTGAAATGCTGATTCTGCTCAGTGTGCTCATCCAGCAATCGTTGCCGCTCCCTTTCCTCGGGAACTGCGTTTTGATTTGGTACTTGGGAGAAGGGTAGTATCCGTCCAGCCCTTGGTTGCGAAACTGTTGGACGGGTAGTCAAGGTCTGGGTGGACGTAACAAGTCGCCTCCTACTAGGACGCGTAGGTACCTGGCGGGTAATCGTGACTTGGCCAGCATCAGTAACAGTCCTCACCTGTGGGCTAGGCTGCTGACCCCTTAGTAAACTATCAACTGTTTCAGCTACGCTTTCATGCACCCCCCAGCGTTGGCGCTCTACCATCTCCACAGCAATCTCAAACGTGGGAGAGGCTTTACGCTCTAAAACCGTCTTCTGACAGCGCCGCCGTCTAGCCTCTTCATCGCCTAGGGTAACGGATTGAATACCGCCTACCAAGTCAGATAGGGTAGGGTTTTTGATCAGGTTTTCAAGCTGATTACCGTGAGCGGTCCCTACTAGCTGCACGCCGCGTTCAGCAATCGTACGAGCTGCTAAGGCTTCCAGCTCTGTACCGATTTCATCAATGACGATGACCTCTGGCATATGGTTTTCCACTGCCTCAATCATCACCTGGTGTTGAAGATCTGGACGAGCGACTTGCATCCGTCGGGCTCTACCAATAGCTGGATGAGGAACATCCCCATCCCCTGCTATTTCGTTTGAAGTATCAATGATAACCACTCGTTTATGAAGCTCGTCTGCCAATACCCGCGCAATTTCTCGTAGTGCGGTTGTTTTTCCTACACCAGGACGGCCTAGCATTAGAATTGACTGGCCCTTTTCAACCAAGTCATGGATGAGCTGAATCGTCCCTTCGACTGCACGACCAACGCGACAGGTTAGGCCAATAATCTCACCTGTGCGATTCCGAATTGCGCTAATACGGTGCAAGGTTCGCTCAATACCTGCCCGGTTGTCTTCGCCAAAGCTGCTTACCTGTGCGATGCAACCATTAAGCTGTTCGTGGGTGACAGTTGTCTCGCTGAGATACTCAGCTTTATTTCTAAAACGGGCTTCTGGACGACGACCTAAATCCATTACTACCTCAACCAAGCCATCTCGCTGTGGGTGGTGTTCTAGCTTTTGTCGAATTTCTTGAGGTA
>JAUJON010000123.1 GCA_030447595.1 Thermosynechococcaceae cyanobacterium YX3bin19 | reverse complement strand
AGGACAAATGTGCTGCCTTGGATGATGCCGTTCAAACCAACGGCTAGTGAAAACAACGGCGGGATAAAGAAGAACACGCCGGCCAAAGTAGCCAAACCAGTTGCTAGCAGCCCTGAGCCCAGACCGGCGTACCAGGCACTGCCCATTACAGCAGCAAAAAATAGTAAAAAAGGAGTTCCTATCCCGATAAAGGGAAATAGTAGCAGCTTCACTCCCAGTACAACTCCAACTGCTAGTACAGCAATGGCATAGTTGCGCGTTTGTGGAACTTTCAGTATCTGCATGGTGAGCATTTTGGAGGTGCAAAGGAGTGACAGATGACCAGAACTTATAGCAGTTAAGGATGCCCTGAGCTCTTAACTACACATAAATGCTCTTAGCACCGACAACAAGCTGCAGACCTCTTAAGAAGGTTATATATCCTCTCAATAGTTTCACCGGCTCCACCAATCCAAACCTTGCCTGTGCTGAGATTGCACTGTGATCAAGTTAGCTTCTCATCACCATTCATGTTGCTGGCACCACTGAATTTTCAGGGTCTTCGATGTCGCTGCTGATGCCATCGCCAGGCATGCGCTAAGATTTCCTCCAGGTTGGGATACTGAGGCTGCCAACCTAAAACTTTTCTAGCTTTATCACTACTACCGACTAAAATAGGCGGGTCCCCGGCTCGGCGATCGCTTTCTACGACCTTAATTTCTCGATCTGTAATCTGCCTCGCCGTCTCGATCACCTGCCTGACGGAGAACCCAGTTCCATTGCCCAAATTAAAGACGGTACTATCTCCGCCATTCAGTAAGTACTGAAGACCGAGAACATGGGCTGCAGCCAGATCAGTCACATGAATATAGTCACGGATGCAGGTGCCGTCTGGGGTCGGATAGTCAGTACCTAAAATCGAGATCGATTTCTGCTGGTCTAAGGCAGCCAGTAGTACTAGGGGAATCAGGTGTGTTTCCGGGATGTGGTCTTCACCCAGAAGCCCCGTGGGATCAGCCCCAGCGGCATTGAAGTAGCGAAAACGCACAGCCTTGAGATTATAGGCAGTATCAAAATCAGCCAATATGCGCTCGACCATCCACTTAGTGGTGGCGTAGGGACTGATGGGATCTTGGGGATGGTCTTCAGGAATTGGAACAATTTTGGGCACCCCGTAAAGCGCACAGGTCGAAGAAAAGACAAATTGTTGAATGCCTGCAGCCACCATTGCTTCTAACAACGTCAGGGTGCCGTTGACGTTGTTGCGGTAGTACTTAGCTGGGTCTGCCACTGACTCCCCAACCGCAATATAAGCGGCAAAGTGCATCACCGCAGCAATCTTGTGGGTGGTAAACAGGTGATCTAAGAGGGGGCGATCGCCTGTATCCCCGACAATTAACTCAACTTCCAGCTTCTCCACCAACTCCCGATGGCCATTGGAGAGGTTATCCAGTACGACCACCTCATAGCCAGCGCGTTGCAGGGCTAATACGGCATGGGAACCAATGTACCCAGCCCCCCCGGTAACAAGGATGGTTTGCGGCACCTTTACTCCTTCCTAACTGAAAATGCCTTCACGGAGATACCGGCCCAGGGCGTCCTCCAGAGGCGGCAGCAGCACACCCCGCTCGCTACCGAGAACACTGTAGCTTGGACGAGCGGCAGCAAGACCCAACTCTTGAGTGGGACGAGCTTCCAGGCGATAGGCATCGACCCCTGCAAGCTTCGCGCTCAATCGTGCTAGCTCAGACCAGGCGATCGCGCTCGGGTTTGCTAGGTGCCACAGCCCAGATTCGCCGTCAATTAACAAGTCGAGGCTAGCATTCACGAGATCGGGGATATAGGTAGGCGAGACTATGGCGTCCTCGGCAGCGACAAAGGTCTGCCCCGCCGCCAATTGACGCAGGGCAATCGTGACAAAGTTGTGCTCATCCCAGGGACCAAAAAAGGCACTGGCGCGGACGACCAACGCAGACGGCAGTGTTTCCAAGACCCGGATCTCTGCCTTCGCCTTGCTGCGACCATAGACGTTCAGGGGCGCAACTGGGTTACTCTCCACGTACGGGGTAGAACCAGCCCCATCAAATACCAGGTCTGAGGAGAAGGTGAGTAGCGCTACATCATGCTCGGCGCAGCTCTGCGCTAACGTTGCCGGACCATCGGTATTTTCGCGCCAGCAGACTTCTGGTTCCTGCTCCGCATCGTCCACCCGCACGTATCCAGCAGTATTGATCAGCGCCCAGGGCCGAATTTGGTTCAGCAGCCGCTCAACGGATGCTGGGTCAGCAATATCCATGTCTTGCCGGGTTACCAGATGATAGGGAATGGCACGGATGTCACACAGCCGGGCAAAAGCCCGCCCTAAAGTGCCTGTGGCTCCCGTAATCATGATCGGACGTCCCTCAGCGCCTGTTGCGGTGGACTGGCTCAGTTTCGTTTCAGCAACCAAACTGTTAACCCTGGCGTAGGAACGGGGAGCGGCTGGGGGATAGAACATCCGCTCCGGGCGACGCCACCATCCTGGCTGCTCTAGGACTGGGTGCTTGTACTCTCCCTTTGTGGCCAGAGCCTGTAACATATGGGCGATCGCCGTCGGACGCGGCTCTGAGGACCGCAGATCAAAGACCCCTGGCTCATAAAAGCCATCAGCGCGGGTTACCAGGATATTCCAGTCGTAGGCACCCAGTAGTGACCAAGCAGTCATAGCCCGCACATCCACACCCGTGGAACGTAGCTCCTGCGCCGTCTGCCAGATTTCCTTTAGCCACCGCAGTTGCTCTTCCCGGGTACAGCCAAGGTGGGCTTCTGTTACTGCCAGCGGTAATTCATAGCGATCCCAGGCTTCCCAGGGAGAATCCGGTGCCCAGAAGCTCCTGGATGATCCACCCGGACTGCCTCTACATCAGCGTACTGATGGCGATCGTTACCGCCGTGGGACCAGGTAGGGTAGCGATCCATTCGCTCGTCCAAGAAGCGATCGCTTGTCAGGTAGTGGTTAATCCCGATCACATCTGGCGGGCAAGGGTGGTCAGAACACCTGGAGTTCGAACTTTTGATGCCACACTTCAATAGATAGCGCCCTGCCAGTTGATCAGGGGTGAGGCGACCACACAATGGATCCAAGCTCAGCCAGCGGCGCTCATTCTCAAACTCTGCTTCGTAAGCCAGCAACGGCGTACTAAAAATCTTAGCGAGGTCCTCGGTCTGGATGAGTTGGCGGCGGGGTTGACCACGCGAATTGCCTGCATCGAAAGCCCAATGGCGCGGCACTCGGTCAGTAAAGCCCGGGCAAAAGGTCAGCCACATCTCGACCATGAGGATACGAGCGACCGTACAAACCACTAAAGCGGGCCGTGGTCAGCGGCTCATTCACAGGGGTGTAATACTCCACAGATAGCGCTGGGCAAACGCCCGGCAAATTCCGCCAGCCCTTCCGCAAGGCCGGGTCAACCAGACTGGTTGTGACGGGGACACTGCTGCGGTGGACAAAACCAACAATCGGGCGAATACCGAGTTCGCGTAAACGCTGCAGGCGCTCATCTGCCCAGGACCAGTCAGCATTCGCTACCCCATTGGGCGCAGTGCGCTCATAACACTGGGTAGCGGATAGCACTAATGCCGTTCTGCAAACAAGTCAAGGTCACTGCGCGTGGCGTGACGCATTACGCTCAAGCTGATCGAAATATACATCCCCGACGCGGTTCACAGTGGATTCCACCCCCGCCCATATCAGGGGGTATTGTCAGCGATCTGCATTATTGTCCTCCTGCGACGGTTTCCAAACGCTCTCTACGACTGAGTTGGGTATAAATTGTCAGTGCCTGTGCCACAACTTGGTCCATATTGTAGTACTTGTAGGTCGCTAAGCGGCCGACAAAATACACTCCCGGAGTTGCCTCTGCTAATGCCTTGTACTTCTGTACAATTCCGCATTTTCGGAACGCGGCACTGGGTAGTAAGGATCGCCCTCGGCCTGAGGTATTCATGAGATTATACTGGTTTTGGCATGCTCCTGACCTGTGAGGTATTAAACTCTGTAATCCGGGTGTAGAGCTGTTCGTTGGGATAGTTCAACGGGTGCTCGCTGATACTGAGTTGATGATGGGTCTCGTGCTTGAACTCTAGGGAGCGGTAGGGCAGCTTACCGTAGCGGAACTCAAAAGAATTCATCCACAGGGACGTAGATCATCTCCCGGTAAGGAATCACCTGCTCAATCTCGTAATCGGTGTTGAGCATGATGCTGATGTTCGGGTGGCACAACATCGTTTCGAACATCCGGGTATACCCATGCAGGGGCATTGCCTGGTAGGTATCAGTAAAGTAGCGATCGCCGCGATTGGTGCGGGTGGGGACGCAGCCGTCACTGACTTATCGAGTTCAGAGGGGTCAACGCCCCGCTGCTTGCGATGTAGCCCCGGAAGAATTTTCGTAGAGTTCCCGGCCTACCTTGCTCCCAACCACGTCCTCTGAGGTGCGGATATAAGGCTTCTGCTCCGCTACTGAGTAAAGAACTCCTCCAGCTCGAATGAGGTAAGGCTGAGGCCGTAGAGCTGGTTGATGCAGTTCAGATTGATGGGAATAGGCACCAGCTGGCCGTCCACACTTGCCAGCACCCGGTGTTCATAGGACCGCCACTGAGTGAAGTGCGAGAGGCATCTCGAAGACCTCGCGGGAGTTCGTGTAAAAGATGTGGCCGTATTTATGCGCACCAGCAGGCCAGAATCGTCATAGTGATCGTAGGCATTCCCGGCAATATGGGAGCGTTTATCCACAATCAGAATTTTTTACCATCGCTGGCTAGCCGCTCGGCTAAGACACTCCCAGCGACCCGGCACCAACAATGAGTGTAGTCGAACATTGTCGACTCAGGGCGAGCAGGAGATACCGCCAACAAGCCGCTACTACCTATCCGTTCTGCCCTCGTTTTAGGGGAACTATCAGTATCGAGACGGACTTCACGAGCTGCATCATTCGCGCCCAGGTGTGATCCCAGGAATGCTTCTCCAAAAATGCATCAACCCGGTTGAGCCACCCGGATTCCTGGGCATCCTGCTTCATTGCTGCCTCGCAGCTGCCACAAACTCTGGAACCGTGTCTGCAATTGCGACCAACCCTTCCTGTCCATAAGGGCGAACCACATCCAAGATCGAGGTGGATACAACAGGCTTGCCGGCGGCAAGATACTCAGGGGTTTGGTCAGGCTAATAAAGCGGCGTTGGTCGTTGCGGCAAACGGTAGCAGGGCAACATCCCAGCCCCCCAGATATTCCGGCAACTCTGGTAGTCTTTACTCCCAAGTAATGGATGTTCTGGCGGCGCGGTAAAACTGCCGGGTCTATTTTGGCAACGGGCCCAATGATCACTAGTTGCCAGTCCGGTCGCGCTGCCGCAACGCCGTCGAGCATGTCAAGGTCCATCCGTTCGTCGATCACCCTGCGAATCCAAGACGCGGAGTGGGGAATATTCGCTTGGTCTGCTGGGTCTGCCGTCTGCTTCCAAGCCCGTCGAAGTGAGCCACATCTACACCGCGCTAAATGCATAGCATTGAGATGCTGGTCGCCAGCCCCATATAGACTCTGCCCACCTGTAAATACTAGGTCTGCACGGCGGAATAGGTCTGCTTCCCGTTCTCTTAAGGTAAGTGGCGCTTTCTGAATGCCGATAGCTCATCCATACAGTCGTACACGATCGCCGGCTGCAGGTGGCCTGTAAACCCATCGCCATCGGCGTGTAGTACCAGAGGACGTAACTTTTGATACTTTGCTCGGTAAACAAGCGGTCAATCATTCTTTGTTGAGCCGTGTTTATGGCCTCCTGGCTCAAGCCTCGTTCCAGATGTGGAACGACAACTCAGACTTCAGTTGAATGCTGGCTGACGTCAAGCCATTCCC
>JAUJON010000122.1 GCA_030447595.1 Thermosynechococcaceae cyanobacterium YX3bin19 | reverse complement strand
AGCCACCGGTTGCCAGATAGCTCTTTCGATTACTGAGGCTGCAAATCTTGAAACACAATGGTTAATTTGAGTTATTGATGACTATTCTAAAGCAGTTCTGATTCGCGAATGCGGATGCGAAATCGGGTGACCAGGTCTGCGAGCAGCAAGCCAAACCGCTCGGTCCCTAAAAACTCTCACTCTGCTGTCAGGTAGGCAATGTCTTCTGGCTCAAACACGGCGAGAAAGTCCATTGGAAGGTCAAATTTCTCTTTTGTGTTCGAGTTGCCTCGCTTATCCAAATACTTGCCACAAGACCGGAATGCCACGCCTTAATGCACAATGCCCAGCATCAGAATATTAATGGTCATACGGAATCCGGGTGGTAAAGTAGCACTATTTTCATAGCTCCTTCCACCAATGAAAGAGTGTATGTTGACGAATGACTTCTGGCATTGCTGAGAGTGTGAGGCAACGAGTTGCTAAAGCTTCTTCAAGGCTATCTAAGTCCTCAAAGGTACGGTTGACTAATGGTTCGTCGCTCAGTTGCCACAAGTGCTCAGCGGGTTGTAGCTCTGGGGAATAGGGGGGAAGGAATTCTAGATGGATTCCCTCTGGCACAACGACATGCTCAGCTCGATGCCAACCCGCTCGGTCAAGAACCAGTAAAACTTGTTTATTGGCTCCTGCTCCCACTGCATCAGCAAAGACCTGCAAGGCTTGATTGAACCAGGGAACATTGACGCTGGGGAGGATGAGCCATTCTGTCTGCCCACTGCCAGGACAAACAAACGCATACAGGTAGAGCCATTGATAGCGATGATGCACGACAGCAATTGGGCGTTGTCCTCGCTTTGCCCATACCTTGCGAAGAATAGGTTTGAGTCCTAAACGATGTTCATCAAACGCCCATACTGCAATCTCAGCATGGGGATACGCTTGTCTCAGTTGCTCAACTCCCTGGGGCAAGTTTCTTTAAAGGCAGCTTGAGCGTCTGCATCTGCATGAACATGGCGAGGGCGAGGGCGTTGTCCGCTGTAGTGGAGCCGTTGCAAGTAATCCCATCCCCTTTGAGGGTGCACGTGCTCCCGTCGTGTTCTGTGGGCAATCCATTGCGCAACTTTCGGTCCGCTCCAAAGCCCACCATCTGGGGCAGGAGACTGCAAGGCTTGGTCGAGTTCTGCCTGTTGAGCCACACTCAACAATGCACGACTGCTCATCTGCCGCCCTTTTCGTCGGTTCTTGATCGCCTCGACTCCGCCTTGGTTGTAGGCATAGACAACCTTGCGAGCGTAAGAATAGCTCACGCCTATGCTTTCAGCTGCATCGAGCAGATACCACCGTTGTGAAACCAACCACAACAAGTGCCAGCGTCGCGACTCCACTGGGTCAGTACTGCTTTGATAACGTGTTTTGAGTTCCTCTCTCCTGAGGTGCTTAGCTAGTGTAATTGTGCGTCCCATCCTCCTAGTCTATAGTGTTACTCCATAAGCGGATTCCGTATCACACCACCAAACTCCCACGTGGTTCGGTCTACACTCAACATCCATGGCTTAGGAATATTCATCAGGTTCATCACTAATGCAGCAACGTCGTAGTAGTTAAGGTCCAACTCCCGCAGAAAACGCTGCAATCGCTTGTAGTTCGACTCGGACTTGGCTTTCCTAGCAAAGGCAGCTGACAGTTCTGCTTCTATACAGACAATAGAGATGCTATCGACGGCTAGCTAATCCGATGCAACCTTTTCCTTAAACAGCTTGCCGGGTGCGAAAGCGGGAACCCTAGTAGCTGGGATGGTCATTGCTTCCCCGCTTTTCGGATTTCGTCCCTCTCGCGCTTGGCGGTCACGTGGCTCAAATGAACCAAAGCCGATGAGCGTGACTTTATCACCCTGAGATACCGCTTCCACGATCGTCTCCAATACAGCAGTCAATGCAGCATCTGCATCCTTCTTGCTGACTTGAGCCTTGGCTGCGATCGCGTCTACTAACTCACCCTTGTTCATCAGTCTACTCCAAATTCCTCAAACACCTTGCAGCGATTATACTGCAGCAGCTTTACTGTGTCCTGAAACCTCCATTCTTTTGTTCACTGCAACGTAGGCATAGAGTTTCTCCGACAATTACCATCCCCCTGCCCCGCATTTCTAAACTTAAGGGCTAGTGTNTTCCCAAGCTTTGTACCTATGGCTGTTTCTCTCAACTGAGTTAGGACTGCTATAGAATTCCGTCTCCTAAATTTCGCTTAAGAAACCAGTAACCCCGTTTAGTTGAAAACTTTCCAGCTTGATCACTTAATACAAACTGATTAGCCTCAGGCCCAACAAGTACAGCAATCTTCATTCCAGGGATTTCAATTTTAAAGAACTTCCCGTGTCTCTGATAACAATTCCAAAGATTTAATTCGGGAGAAGACAAAAGAGCCTTCACATTTCCTAGTAAAGGAATAACAGGATCACTAGGGAGCTGTTTTGCCGCTCGAAGAAGTTGTTTCATAGATAAATTTTTTACTTTGTGATACTAAGCTATTCAAACCAAGGATTAATCAGAATGTATTTGTCAGCGCAGCTACTCAGCTTAATTATTTTGGGCAGTATACCATTGAACTCATTTACTCCTGCCCTTGCCCAAAGTATTCCTGACCAAACCCTTGGTCGTGAAGCTTCAGTAGTCACTTCAGATCAATTTATTAAGGGGATTGGCAGCGATCTCGTCTCGGGTGGAGCAAAACGCAATGCTAGTCTGTTCCACAGCTTCAAAGACTTTAACGTGAATCTAGGTAGAGGAGTATACTTTTCTAGCCCAGAAGGCATCAACAATATTCTTGTAAGAGTTACTGGCAGCAATTCCTCCAACATATCCGGTATTCTGGGAGTGCTTGGGAGTGCTGACTTGTTTATCGCGAATCCCAATGGCATAGTTTTCGGAGAAGGGGCCAAGTTAGACTTAAACGGTTCTTTCCTGGCAACCACAGCGGATGCTGTAAATCTCCCTAAAGGCGAAGCCTTCAGTGCTAAAAATCCTCAGCCGGTGCCGTTACTGACCATTGACGTGCCTATTGGCTTAACGTTCTCCGAAAGTTCCGGTGAAATTGAGATTCAGGGGGCAGGCCACCATCTCATAGGTAATTCCTTTGAGCCAATAATCAGCAACGGTCCCTCTCCAGAGGGTCTCAAAGTTAATCCGGGAAGTACCCTGGCACTAGTCGGGGGGGATGTGACGTTAGTAAACGGTATTGTCACCGCCCCTTCGGGTCGTGTTGAAATTGGCAGTGTCAACTCAGGTTCTGTCAAAATCAACCCTAGCCTTAAGGGTTTCTCTCTGGCATATGACAACGCACAAGGGTTTAACAACTTGCACATGTCTCGAGCATCGTTAGTAGACATCAGTGGATTTGGAAACAGCAATATTCAAATTTACGGTAAGGACATTACTATTACCGACACATCGCTTATACGTGCAACAAATCTCGGTTTAGGAGCTGGAGGGAATATTGCTATTAATGCCGCCAACTCCTTCACGAGTTCTAGACTTACACCCTTTGCACCTCCTATACTTGATCCTCAGCCTGCTGCAGGTATAGTTAGCGAGACATTCAATGGCACAGGGGCCAACATCAATATCAATGCTAAACAACTAACCGTACAGGATGCAGGCTTAATCGGTAGCTTTACATTTGGAACTGGAATGGGAGGCAATATCACCCTCAACGAGCTAGGCAATAACTCTAGCATTGTGCGATTGCAGCAACTATTTTCCCCTAATCCTCTCCCTGACAATATTGCTTTTACCAGCGCCATTACCACTGCTACTGTAGGACAGGGACAGGCGGGCAATATTTTGCTCAATGCACAGCATCTTTCTATCCAAGATGGAAATCAAGTGTCATCCATTGTCTTCGGTAGTGGCAACGGTGGCGATGTTACTGTAAATGCGTCTGAGTCAGTTAACATTGCAGGCTATATTCCGCGTGTTTTAAGTTCTAGTCTCCTCTCCTCCATTACTCTTGGACTTGGCAATGCGGGCAACCTAGTTGTCAATACGAAACAGCTAAACATTCAGGATGGAGGTCGTGTCGATTCTTCCACACTTAGTTTTGGGGATTCCGGTAGTATTGAGATTAACGCTTCCAATAGCATAAACATTAGCGGCAATATTCCGGGTTCGATCAATCCTAGTCTGATAATTTCTAGCGCAAATGAAGTTGATCCTATTATTCGAGAAACTATAGGGTTGCCTGCTTTGCCTAGTGGCAGCTCAGGAAGTGTGGTGATACGCGGCACTGGGCCGTTAACTCTCTCAGATGGTGCCCAAGTGAGTGTGCGACATGCTAGCGAAATCGCCAGCTCGGACGTCCGGCGAGTCGGGGCGGCGGGTGCGTCGCCCACGTGCGAAGCATTACAGCCTCTACTGCCGGGGGAACGGTGCGGCAATATTGAGCTTGATGTCAAAGATCAGTTGCTTCTTCGAAATGGCAGCACTATCACTGCTAGCGCTGAAAAGCTAGGGGACGGTGGTAACATTACGTTCAACCCAGGGTTGGTTATTTTGCTGGAAGGCAGTCGCATTAGCGCTGACGCTGAAAAGGGTACGGGAGGGCGTGTTAATCTCACGGCTCAAGGACTTTTCCGCTCTATCTATAGCATTACTGCAACTTCAGCTCTAGGACCACAGTTCAATGGTATCGTGAGAATCAATGCCCCTGACACAGACCTTGACCGAGCAACAGCACTACCTGTAACATCACCTAATCCGCCAAAGGTCTCCTCTGTTTGCCAGGGGAGGGCTGGAGTAGAACCCTCTCAATTTGTCAGAGCTGGAAGCGGGGGAATCCCGAAAAGACCAAGCGACCTCAAGGAGTCAAATCCTGGATGGGGCCGCCTCATGCCCCAAGCTAAGAACCCAGTACCCCTAGCTGAGTACGAGGACGATTTGACACCCATACAAGGATGGGTACTCCATCCAGACGGAACCATGAATTTCACTACCCAGCCGGGCGTGTTTTATAGTTCTCCAGTCCCTTCTTGTAGTCAGACGAAAACCACCGTTAAGTGAATGCCTAGTCCTACATTTAGAATAGCTGTTGTCTCCCTGCTACTTTTTTGCTTGGGTGGCAGAACCCTCCAGGCACAAATAATCAACCCACCTCAGCCCGCTAATCCCCTTCTGCCTAGGCCATCTCCGGCCCCACAACAACCATCCCCTCAACCACCTAACCCTCTCGAAGTCCTACCCTCACTGGGTCCACCAAGTCCTGAGATTCCCAAGGGTATCAAAGGCACAATCCGAATCAGCAAGTTTGTATTCTATGGCAATAAGGCTATTAGCAACCAGCAATTGGAGAAGGTAGCCGCCCCTTATGTGGGCCGCTCAATCAGCCTCCCACAGTTTCAGCAAGCTCTTGAGGCAATCAACAAACTGTATGTTAACGCTGGTTATATTACCTCGGGCGCTTTTCTGCCAGCATCGCGTAACCTTCAACTGCAATCAGCTCAGAATACCGTTGCCACTGTCCGCATTATTGAGGGAGAAATTGAGCAGATCAACGTCACTGGCAGCGAGCGCCTGAAAAACTATGTCCGCCCTCGCTTGGAGCGAGGGGGTTCCCCTGCCTTAAACGAAAACCGCCTGCTAGAAGCCCTGCGATTGCTCCAGGATGACCTGCTCATCCAATCAATTTCAGCAAAGCTAACAGAAGGCTCAAGAATCGGCCAGTCTATCCTTGATGTACGGGTCAAACCCCAACAGCCCCTAAATCTTCAAATTGGGTTGAACAATACTCGCTCCCCCGCAGTGGGTTCCCTAGAGCGCCGCATCTCTTTCACCCATGCCAACCTCTTGGGCCGGGGGGATCGCCTGAGCTTGACCTACCGTAATACAGCCGGTAGCAACGCGGGGGAGGGCAGTTATACCATTCCCTTCAATGCTCAAGGCGGTACAGTTGGGCTTGATGCAACCGTGCTTGACAGCAGTATTGTGGAGCAGCCCTTTAGCCAGCTGGATATTCTCTCCGATTTTCGCTCCTATGACCTCACAGTACGCCAACCTGTTATCCGCACAGCAACAGAGCACTCCACTCAGGAATTTGCTTTGGGGCTAACCGCCTCCCGCGAAGAGAGTGAAGGGTCCCTGCTGGGGGTCCCCTTTCCTCTGTCTATCGGGGCTGATGAGCAAGGTCGCACTCGCATCTTAGCTCTGCGTCTTTCTCAAGAATACTCTCAACAAAGCAGCCAGCAGGCCCTGGCCCTTAGATCGCAGTTTAGCTTGGGGCTGAATGCCTTTGGCTCCACTATCAATCCCCAGCTACCAGACAGCCAGTTCCTTGCTTGGCGAGGAGATGGGCAGTATGTCCGTCTCCTGTCTTCAGATTTCCCGTTGTTAATTCGCTGGGGACTACAAGCTGCAGATAGACTGCTAGTTCCGATTGAGCAGCTTGGCATCGGTGGCCCAGAAACCGTTCGGGGTTACCGCAGGGACCTGCTCCTGGCAAGCAGCGGCGGATATGCTTCCATCGAAGCAAGAGTTCCCCTGTTTCGCTCCTCCAGCCTCCCAGGACTGCTACAAATTTCTCCCTTTCTTGACCTCGGTGCCAGCTTTGATGATAGACAAGAACTGGACTTAACCGAAAACCAGTTTCTGGCTTCTATTGGCCTTGGCCTGCAATGGCAGATGGAGGAGCACTTCATTGCCCGGCTCG
>JAUJON010000121.1 GCA_030447595.1 Thermosynechococcaceae cyanobacterium YX3bin19 | reverse complement strand
CGGCTAGCCTGAACCTGGCTGAGCTAGATGGCGACAATGGCTTTGTGCTCAATGGTATTGATGAGTATGACACCTCAGGCAGTTCAGTTAGCACCGCCGGGGATGTCAACGGCGATGGCTTCGATGACCTGATTGTTGGCGCTTCTGGTGCTGGCCAGAGCTATGTGGTGTTTGGTAGCGGGGAGGGCTTTGCTGCCAGCCTAGATCTAGCTGAAGTTGACGGCAGCAAAGGCTTTGTGCTTAACGGCTTTAGCTATTCAGTTAGCAATGCGGGGGATGTCAACGGTGACGGCTTCGATGACCTAATTATCGGCAATTCTAGTGCTGCTTCTAATGACCAATACGTTGCCGGGGCGAGCTATGTGGTGCTTGGTCGCGACTTCACCGGGCAGGGGAGCCGTCCAGATGATCTAGGGGATGATAATCTCATCACCATTGCTGGTGACGACATCTTGTCAGGCCAGCCTGTCCTCAGTCTTGGGCTTGCTGATGGTAGTAGCATCTCTCAGCCTGACCCGCTTCTGGTAGCACAGGGAGTGGGTTCAGCGGGTCCTCTTAGCGATGTCTTCATTTCCAGCAGCGGTTCTGAGGTGTTCTAGAACCATTGATGTGGGGTTTTGAGCTCAAAGTTTTGAGCTCTACTCTTGGAGGGTGAGGCTTTAAGCTTGGGTAATTATGTTTTAGTCTTGTAACGCCAAGCTTTTTTCTTGGATGGTGAAGCTACTATCTCGGAGTCCCGAGCTTTTTTCTCGGAGTTCCGAGCTTTTTTCTCGACGCTTCCAATCCTGAGCTCGGCTTTCGGAGTTCAGAGGCTGGACCATGAGCCTTCGAGGTGCAACAGTGAAGCTTTAAGGACTAATTGCGGAGTATAGAACAGGAAGAGATTGATGGAACCGCACGAAGGAGCTATTCCTCATGAACCTGATCCGTCTACTCCTGCAAACTTCCTGGCTTACCGTTGCGCTGGCGACGGTGACTGGCTTGATCAGTGGAGCGAGCAGCACAGCTCTGATTGCATTAATCAACACAACTCTGACCAACACTAAACCGATAGCCCTATTAATCTGGAGTTTTGTAGGGCTCTGCCTACTCCTGCTTGTTACTGGTATTACTTCTCAAGTGCTGTTGGCCCGCCTTGCCGAAGGAGCAATCTTTGAGCTGAGAATGCTCCTGAGTCGCCGTATCCTAGCTTCGCCCCTGCATCAACTAGACGAGATCGGGGCTGCGCGACTGTTGGCAACCCTCACTGATGATATTCAGTCCGTTGCCAGCGCTTTTTTTGGATTTCCTCTTCTCTGTACAAACCTGGCGATTATCGTCAGCTGCCTGATTTATCTCAGCTGGCTTTCTTGGCCTATATTCATTTCTATGTTCGGATTTTTAGTCGTAGGAATTTTCAGCATTCAGGCACTAATAATCCGAGGTGGGCGTTTCCTAGCATTGGCCCGAGAAGAACAAGATCGGCTGTTTAAGCACTTCCGGGCAGTCACTGAAGGAACTAAAGAACTAAAACTCCACCGTCAACGACAGGAATCTTTTCTCTTTGAAGAGCTCTGGTCTACTGCTAAAGCCTCCCGTCATTACAATGTCACAGGCCGTACCATTTTCGCGGTTGCTAGCAGTTGGGGGCTTCTGTACGCCTTCATTCCTATTGGTCTGCTACTGTTCGGATTTTCACGATTGTTCCAGGTTGAGCCTTCAGTTCTGACTGGCTATGTCCTTGTCGCGCTCTACCTCGTGCTACCTTTTCAAGCAATCCTGAATGCCCTGCCTGTATTTAGCAAAGCCAGCGTTGCCCTGGAAAAGGCTGAGTCTTTAGGACTAGCGTTAGTCAGCCGCTCTGAGCAAACTTCAACAAGTCCGAGTCCGGCTCAGTTTTGGCAGCGATTGGATCTCACAGGTGTTACTCACGCTTACCGGGGAGAACGGGAAGACAGCGGTTTCATTCTCGGTCCCGTTGACCTGACATTTCTGCCCGGAGAACTGGTTTTCATTGTTGGTGGCAATGGCAGTGGCAAGTCCACCCTTGCCAAGCTGATTACTGGTCTCTACATCCCTGAAACTGGTGAAGTGCGCCTAGATGGAGCGCTAATTACAGACCAGAACCGGGAATGGTACCGCCAGCACTTTTCAGTTGTCTTTTCTGACTTCTACCTGTTTGAGCGGCTGTTGGGCTTGAACAATCCTGATATAGACACTCAGACCCAGAAATATCTTACCCAGCTCCAACTTGAGCATAAGGTCCAGGTTAGGGATGGGGTTCTTTCAACCACAGCCCTGTCTCAAGGGCAGCGCAAGCGGCTAGCTCTCTTGACCGCCTACCTGGAGGATCGCCCGATCTACCTGTTTGATGAATGGGCCTCAGACCAAGACCCCGTATTTAAAGAGATCTTTTTACACACAGCTACTGCCAGACCTGACAAAGCGGGGGAAAGCTGTGCTGGTGATCAGCCATGACGATCGCTATTTTCATCTTGCCGATCACATCATCAAGCTGGATTACGGCAAAGTGGAGTATGACAGGCATTCCTCCAAAGACTCCTAACCCGTGCAAAATCCCCGGCAATTAGCATTTCTCGCTCTGCGAACAATTCATCGCGGAGCATTCGCCGACGCAGCGCTGGACCGGGTGTTGCGGAGTGGAGAAATAAATCCGCCTGATTCTCCAGAGACACTGCGTGATTCTCCCAAGGAGACACTCCGTGATCGCGGCCTCGTGACCGAGTTGGTCTACGGGACTGTCCGCCGACAGCGATCGCTCGATGCCCTAATTACCCAACTAGGTAAAAAGCGTGCCGAGCAGCAGCCCCCGATCTTCGCAGCATTTTGCACTTGGGTCTGTACCAACTGCGTTACCTCAACCAGATTCCGGTTAGTGCTGCAGTCAATTCGACAGTGGAATTAGCCAAGCAGAATGGTCTGAAGGGGCTCACAGGTTTTGTCAATGGTCTACTACGACAGTACCTCCGTCTAGCCGCAGCCGCAGATCCCCTGCAGCTACCCAAAGATCCCGGTTGAACGATTGGGGGTCTTACACAGCTATCCCGACTGGGTTGTGGCCCTGTGGTTAGATCAGCTCGGGTTTACAGAAACCGAGCAACTGTGTATCTGGCTGAATCAGCCCCCTTACATCGATCTACGGGTAAATCCCCTACGAGCTTCAGTGGCAAAGGTGGAGTCAGCACTCCAAGCTGCGGCAGTCAGCGTTCAGCGAGTGCCCCATTTACCCCCAGGCGCTGCGACTGCAGGAAGCAGGTTCAATTCGCAACCTGCCCGGATTCATAGAAGGATGGTGGACTGTGCAAGACAGCAGTGCTCAACTGGTGAGCTACCTGGTGGAGCCCCAAGCAAAAGAGGTGGTGATTGACGCCTGCGCGGCACCAGGGGTAAAACGACTCATCTAGCGGAATTGATGCAAGATCAGGGGACGGTTTGGGCCTGCGATCGCGCCGCTTCTCGCCTGAAAAAGCTGCAAGAAAATACCAGGCGTCTCAACCTCAACTCCATTCAAACCTGTGTTGGCGACAGCCGGAGATCTACCCAGATTTATTCAGCAAGCGGAGCGAGTCCTGCTGGATGCGCCTTGCTCAGGTCTAGAACCCTGCACCGTCATGCGGATGCCCGCTGGCGGCAAACCCCAGAAACAGTTCAGGAACTCACACAACTACAAAGTGAACTACTGGAGCACACGGCAACTTGGGTAAAACCGGGTGGCATCCTAGTTTACGCCACCTGCACCCTCCACCCAGATGAGAACGAGGCAGTGGTTCAGCGATTCCTCCATCAACATCCGGACTGGAACATTGCTCCTCCAGCTCCCGGCACAAGCCCAGCGGCTTTTGCTACCCCGGAAGGGTGGATTAAGGTCTGGCCCCATAGGCACAATATGGATGGCTTTTATGGTGCGGCTGAGTCACATCACCAGCCACTAATTTGTTTTTGCACTGGGTAACAGCTTGGCTGCCAACGGCAAACTTAAGGTCATACCGCCTAAAAACAAAAGCCCCATCACCCCCGCTAAAGGATGACCGTTGATCCCGGTAACCCAGCCGGGAACACGGCCTGGATAGTTAACTAAATCAGCAACATCGACAATGTAGTAACCCCAAACCAAGCCCGCATGCAGCCCAATCGGTAGGCCAAGACGACCCTGGCGCAGTCGCTTCGCCTGTACCAACATGGAACCCAGCAACAATAGTCCTAAAAACTGGGGCCAGCTTTGCTGGATGACTTCCAGGGGCTTAATAAAGTGCAGCAGCGCAAATAAGGTACTGCAGGTCCAGAGGGCAACTCCGGGTCGGTAATCCCGCTCTAGCTCATTAAGCAGCCAACCGCGAAAGAGTAGTTCTTCTGCCAAGGCCACTCCTAAAGCTACGGCCAAGCCTTCCAGAATAATCATAGGCGGTCCAACTGTAGGCGATCGCCAGACTAACCAGCCAAGTCCTCCTTCTAGAAGATACAGGCTAAACAGACTCAGCAAACTAAAACCTAGTCCAATAAATAGGTCTAGCCTTCCTCTTAGTCCGTAGTATCTCCAAGGTTGGGCCTGCTGATACACAATCCGTCCCCAGAGCTGGAGCAGGAAAACAAACTCTCCGTACAGCAGTAGCATCGTTAAGATGCTGACTGTATTGCCTGTACCCCAAAGCCAGTAAATTGGCCCGGCCAAAGGTAGCCACAATGCCAGTAGAGCGGAGACAAAAATCCCTATCCTAATCGGGACTGGGAAGTGGGCATAGGTTCGCACTAGCCTCAATTCTCAGCTAATTTATCAAAAGGCATGGTACGAACAAGCTTAAATTCTTTATTCGTCAGGTTCGATTGTGCTGGTTAAACCATGCATTTTCAGGGTTTCACAATAGAACTCGGCATGTTCCTGAGCGCAGGTGATTACCAGGGCAGTACCGCTATTGTGAGCTTCCATCATGATGTTGATAGCCTGGGGTTGAGTCAGGCTGGGGACTGTTTTCATCAAAGTCTGCACCACGTGCTCCATCGAGTTGAAATCATCGTTGTGCAATAAAACGCGATACCGCGGAGCAAGCTTACGGGCTGTTGAACGTTTTTCAATTGTCTCGACAGATCCTACAGGCACGGCTCTAGCGTCTCCAAAAGTCTACAAAGTGCTTCTACTAAATGATTCTGGCAATGCCTCAAAGGCTGTAGATATATTTCAGCCTTCTAGATGTTAAAAATCTCTATCCAACACCATTCCCGGTACTTAGACAGACAAAGAAAGTGTTTCGAAGTTGCTTTACAATACACTACCCTTTATAACACTCAAGCTCTGATTCGATCACCCGTCTTTTTGAAGTTCAAATTCTACCCTTGCACCAGCGGCGTGATTCAAGCTATCAGTGGCAAAGCCAACTCTAATTTCCTACTAAAGCCCATGCTGGTTCAAAAGCTTGATGCCTGTGCAGAATTTATTGCTGGAGACAACACGATCTTGCGAGAGCTACTGCATCCCAATAAGCAACCGCTAGAGCTACGCTATAGCCTCGCTCATGCCACGGTCCCTGCCGGTAAAGGCTCAACGCCACACTCGCTGAAAACCTCCGAAGTTTACTACATCCTTCAAGGAAGCGGGGAGATGCACATTGGCAATGAAACCCAGACTGTAAGACCCGGTGACGCAGTGTACATTCCCCCCAATGCAATCCAGTTTATTCTTAATTCCGGCACAGAACCATTGGTATTCATCTGTATTGTGGATCCAGCTTGGCACCAGGCGGATGAGACAGTCTACCCGCTTTGAGCAGGTAGGGGAGATATCGGCAAGCTTTCCTTGCTGATCAGTGATCAGTAACGCTGCAGCCTTCAATGCGGAGGCTAAGCAACAGGAGTTGAGGCTTTGCAGTGTACTGCATCAGTCGGTGGAGTGCCACTACAATAATTTTTTACTCAAAACTGAATTGTCACTGTGTTCAACTTATATTTCAAGACAGAGCTTCTGGAAGAGGTTTTAGGTGAATACAAGCGTGAGCACAGCAAATGCAAAGAAATAATACCAGGGTTCTTAACAGCTATAGGAACCCTATAGTCCTGGCCCAAGTGGGCAGTCATAGAAAATCTGTCTGGGTAATGCTGGTGCCTTTGGCACTGCTGTTCAGCGGCTGCGATCGCGCAGATTTCGTTGCTGTGAAAAACTTTGCCGCTGTTTCTCAAGCAGCCACCGATCAGTTTCCCGACATAGCAGCTGATATTTATGGCTCTTGTGTACGGTCTGCCCAATTTGAGGCGGACCCGGGAGCTCAGCCAGCGGTGGGAGCGAGGTGCGATAGGTTTAAACAACTGACGCCCGGCTTGATTAGCGCCAACAAAGTTTTAGAAGAGTATTTATTTTCCTTAGGCAGGCTGGCGGCTGATCAGCGCGTAACCTATGGACCTGCCTTGAACGGTCTAGCAGGTGAGATCCAGGCAACCAATACCTTTAAGCCAGCGCAAATCAATGCCATCAGCGGTATTTTAGGCTTTTTGCTCAACGCAGAAGCAGGCAGGTTCCGGCAACAGCAGGTTGAAGCAGCGATTCAAGCCACCAACGCCAACCTGAAAGTGTTAATTCCGGCACTAAAAGCCATCATTGGTCAAGACTATGCCCGGCTCCTGCTGATTGAAGAGCAGACGATGGATGCCTACTACCGTTCAAAACTGCGTGCAGGTAAGCAACAGCCATTGCTGGCAGCGCTGATTCAGAATCAGTGGCAAAACGACAAAACGGCCCTTACTCAGAAGAAAGCAGCAGCGGCTGCCTACGTCAAGATCCTGGAAGAAATCCAAACAGGCCACCAGCAGCTATACGACGATCGCAATCGTTTGACTTCTCAGGAAACCGTGCAAGCAATTGTACAGTACGCCCGCACCCTTCAGCCCCTTGTGAAAGATTTAGTCAAGGCTTTTTAACGATGGCAGAACAACTCACCACTCAACAGGCACGGGAACTGGCCGATCGCTTTTTGCACCTGGCGGTGCAATTAGCCGATTACTGCGTCACAAACTCAGATAAGCTAACAGACACAGAACGGGTTGAAATTCATTCTCAGGCATCGACCCTGTTACATCAATCTTCGGACATGACAGCTGTTGCCATTGGCACGACCTTGGAGGGCTTGACCGAGACCCTGAATAAAACCTCCCAGGCAACCGACCAGATGCAGCAGGCAATTGTCCGGCTCGATCAACCCAATAAAATTCTCGGTATTGCCGCAGCGGCAGTACAACTCGGTGCCGCCATCCTCACCTTTAACCCCGTGGCGATCGTCGGCGCACTTCGAGGAGCGCAGAAGGCTGCGAGCTAGTCTGTAAATGGCTGCTGGTGTTGGTTAGCTTCTAATAGCTTTGCTTCCGACGCCGGAGTGACAAATAGCGCTTTCAGAGCGATCGCCTGAGCTGCAGGCATTTGCCCATAGGTAAATATATACGGCAACTCTGGAGGAAGTTCCGGTAAAAATTGCTCTAGAACGTAGGGGCTGCCGTAGATCACCAGGGCTTGCAGTTTTCCCGATTTCACGAGTGCTTGAAACCAGCCCTGGGCAGTGTGATTAAGACCCGCACTCCCTCGGAAGGGGTTGCCCCGGATAAATAGCTGCAGCAGCGTGGGTTGCTCCCTGGAAGGATCTAATTCCGGTGCTGTTCTGGGCGAATGGCAATCAACCCACTGTAGCTGATAGCCAAACTGCTGGGGTAGAGCGATCGCCGGAGCCTGACGGCTTAGAAAAGGACAGTTCAAAATATTGTCCACTAGGATCAAATTCCGTAGGCCACTTGCAGGCTCAATGGGAGGGATGAGCCGCTGGATTACCCCTACCTGCATGGCATCCTGCAGAATACTGGCAGCAGTGGCAATTGTTTCTGTCCGGGCGAGTTGATGCAGCCGCAGGCTTGGAGGCGCGATCGCTGCCACTGGGAGGGGCACAAACCTTATGCTTAGCTCGCCAGAT
Source organism: Thermosynechococcaceae cyanobacterium YX3bin19 (assembly GCA_030447595.1). Lineage (GTDB taxonomy): Bacteria > Cyanobacteriota > Cyanobacteriia > Thermosynechococcales > Thermosynechococcaceae > JAUJON01. The sequence continues at coordinate 7,330 of JAUJON010000121.1, read as the reverse complement.
TCGCTCAACCGAAGCCCGAATCTGCTCCTCCGCAATTCGTCCAGTTTCGACTGCCCCACAAATGGCTTGAATTGCCCCGGCTGGATCAAGCGGCATCAGCAAGATATCAGCCCCTGCTTCTAGAGCCATTACTGGGGTTTCATTGGGGCCATAGCGCTTAGCAATGGCTTCCATCACCAAGGCATCGGTGACGACCAGTCCCTCAAAGCCCATTTGTTGGCGCAGCAGCTCGGTCAATACTTGCCGGGACAGGGTTGCCGGATAATCCGGATCTAAAGCCGGAATTTGCAGGTGGGCACTCATGACGCTGTCCACTCCTGCCGCGATCGCAGCAGCAAAAGGTGGTAACTCAATCGCCTCCAGCCGTGCCTGAGAGTGGGGCAGCACGGGTAGCTCCAGGTGGGAATCTGTAGCAGTATCTCCATGACCCGGAAAGTGCTTGGCTGCGGTTAAAACTGGATGGCGCTGGGCTCCTCGGATAAAGGCGATCGCCAACTCGCTCACTCTCTGTTAGGGTGCTGCCAAAGGCCCGCACGTTGATCACTGGGTTATCAGGATTGTTGTTGACATCCACCACCGGTGCCAGGACCCAGTTTAAACCGACCGCCAGAGCTTCCTGGGCAATGGCAGATCCCATCTCTTCAGCATAGTGCCGAGCTTTGGCTGGATCATGCCAGGCAATTGCACCTAGCGCCATCGGTGGGGGAAACCAAGTGGCCCCGGCGAAGCGTTGGCCCACCCCTTCTTCAACATCGGCAGCGAGTAGCAGCGGAATTTTAGCCCAGGTTTGAAGTTGCTGCGATCGCAGGCTCAGCTCCCCAGCGCTACCGCCCAGTAGAATCACGCCACCCACCCCTAGGTCTTGTAACCAGTGCTGAAGTTTGACTGCAGTTGGCTCCCAGGCTGGATACTGAATCTGGTGATCGAATAGGTAGCCAGAAGCCCGCACGACTAACATCTGAGCAACCAATTCTGCCAGGGAAAGTTGCTGCAGATCAGGCAAGTGAGACAAGCTGGACTTCACGACAGTACTCAATCTACCTCAGCCTCCGATGGCTGCGAATCGTCTTCGGGCGCTGCTGATTCAGAGTGCTGCCGCTCTTGGCTAAGCTGGTCCAGCAGCGACAGCACCTTGTTACCGCGCTCCAGGGAACGGTCTTCAACAAAAACAACCTCTGGAGTCCGCCGTAGCCGCACCCTTGCTCCCAGTTCACTCCGGACGTAGCCTGTAGCTGATTTTAAGCCTGACATTGTCTCAGCTTTGGCCTCAGCCGTGCCGTAGATACTGACAAAAATCTTGGCATGCTGCAGATCCCCGGAGACATCAACATCAGTAACGCTAATCATGCCTGCACCTACGCGATCATCTTTGATGCCATGCAGCAACATTTGACTGACCTCACGCTTGATCAGTTCGGCAACACGGGAAATACGACGACTAGTAGCCATAATTATGCTTACAATTCATTAGATAACGACTCGCTCAGATATTGCTGAGGCCAACATGGCGCGGAGGGTAAAGGTCAGAAATGACAAACCGCCTAGCGCCAAACCGATTACCGCGATCGCGGTAGCAGGGCGTTTCATCAAGGGGACCAATGGCGCGATCGCATTCCAAAATATTCCGAGAATCAGGGCGATCAGGTAGCGGGGGTAGCGAAAGATATTTTCGACAAATTCTTGCATTACGACGTGATGGTTTTTAGAAAGGGTGGTAACCGAGTAGCTAGAGTCAGTTTTTAGGCTGGCTTGGTGACTTTAGTAACATTCTAGGGAATTAAACTCCAACCTACGCGTCGGGAATATCAAGGTTGGGAAAAAACTGTTCTCAAGTTCTATTTAGTGTTTGCTTGACTTTCATGGCAACCCATCCCTGTCCTCCCTATTTCCCCTCGCCCATTTCTGAAGTGGGCTGGGGAAAAAGCCAGCTACTGCCGCAGTATATCCCTTACTTTCCCAAGCAGTTTAAAACTTACTATGAGCCTTTTTTGGGCGGTGGCGCGGTATTTTTTCATCTTCAGCCCCCCAAACAGTACTATCAGACATCAATCCAGAACTTGTGAATGTCTATCGTTGCGTAAGAGACAATGTCGAGCAGTTGATTTCACACTTAGCAGAGCATCAGCAGCAACATAGTCGTGACTACTACTACCAGATCCGTTCCAGCACAAACACAGGAAAACTAGACAGTTGTATTGGCAAAGCTTACACGGAGTTTATCGCGGAGCCGGAAGTGCTTGTCAAAAAAGCTGCTCGGCTAATCTATTTGAATAAGACTTGTTTCAATGGCCTGTACCGTGAGAATTCCAAGGGCGAGTTCAATGTGCCAATTGGCAAATATCAAAATCCCAGAATTTGTAATCCAGATATTCTGCGTTCAGCATCAATTACCCTTCAGACTACCCAGATCGAAGTGAGCACATTTGAGACAGTTGCCAAACACGCTAAAACAAGCGAAGATTTTGTTTACTTTGACCCGCCCTGTACCCTCTAAGCCCTACCAGTAGCTTCACAGCTTACAGCCGCTATGCTTTTAGTCAGCAAGATCAGGTGAGGTTGAGAGACACATTCACAGAGCTTGCAGAGAGGGGTGAAAGTGATGCTTTCTAATTCTGACTGCCTCTTCATCCGTGAACTTTATCGGGCCTTTAATATTTATCAAATATCCGCTTCCAGAGCAATTAACTCAGCTGCGGAGCGACGAGGAAAGATTGCCGAGGTTTTGATAACGTCCTTCTAGAAGTAGCTTCTGCAGCTAAATCTGCACTGACTCTAAATAGGTGTAGGAACCGGGGCGCTTCCTTTATCTGATATTTCCTACACCTAAAATGAGCTTGAAGATAACTGCTAATATGCTTGTCCTTGGTCTTGGACATACTTGCCAATCATCCTCTCGTCTCCGTGTACCGACTGTGCTAGCAAAGTAGCCATCGGCCCAAAACTCTCCTCCCATAACTGTTCTCTTGGCCTGGGGACAGCGTTGAGAGATTTCTCGACTGTCCGTCAGAGACACCATCGTCACTAGCTTAGTCACGCTCCGGTGGGAACCGATTGCACCAGAGAATGCACATGGTCTTTATCAACGCCAATCTCCACAAACTTCACCTGATAGCGCTTTTCGATCTCCAGGCAAACCTCCTTCAAGAGACGATCAATCGTCAACCACCGCCCGGTGGTACTTGAAAGACAAGGTGGTAAGCAATACTGTAATGTTATGGCTTTTGTGGATGTACTCGCTCACCCACCGATTCTACGCCGCAAGAGGCGGGGAACTTATTTGTGTAGAGTCAGATACTGAAATCAAATGGCATTGTAACAGTAACGATAGCATTAATTATAGTTTTTTTGCGCGTTTCCGCATGTTATAAATTAATTGTTCTTCATGGTTTGGCCTCGACATTTATATTGTGGTGATTTTTTGTTCCTTCATAAACAAAAATAACTGCAATCGAATAAGAAGCTATCTTCTCATTAACTTGGTTCCTAATGATGAGCTTAGATTTCTTCTCAAATGCTTTTTGGAAAAGAGATCTAAACATCTAGTTTTAAGTCAAAATATTTTCAAAGCTATAAAGTCGATCATTTAATAGGGTAAACCCACCATGATTTACTTTTTAACTACGGACATTCTACATAAATCAGTCATTAACAATTGGTTCAAAGTTTACTTCGGATTAGACCATTGTTCTATGGGCTGAAGTTTGCTGATACATCTTTGCTGATATTGAGCGCTTGAAAAAATGGCTGCTTGGATATGGGAACAACTTTCAACTGCGAAAGGGATCCAAGCTATTAAATCATCCTAGTTCAATGCGGCGTTATGTGCTACTACGTACTTTGTACTTAAAAAAGAAACAAATTCGAGTTGAGGTTGAAATGTAACCTAAAGATTTCCGGTCTTCATCCGAGTTGAGAACGATCATGCAAACCAAACACCGTTATTATATTCGTCCGAAGAATTGCTGCTTTAGCTGATATCGATCGGCAAGGCAAAAATAGAGGACAAAATCATTACTGAATTTTGTGAGAAGGTAAAGTTTTTAAAAGTATGCAGCTATAATTATTGGAGATTCCCTTTGACGCAGATTTTTAGCAGTAAACAATGGATGGTAAAAGCTTCAAATTACGACTATCTGAAGAGATATTTTAAGATTAATCCTCACGAGCCAGAGCTTAGGGAGATATTTCGTTTAGCAAAAATCCAATATGGAAGGGTCGATTACAGCATACTTAATGGTACAATTCAAGTCTGGGAAATAAATACTAATTTTGATAGTTTAAGAATTACTCGTGGTGATAAGTTTGACCAAATTTGTGGCTTACCAAGAGATGAATACTGGGCAAAGAAATTTGAGCTAGCATTTGAAGAAATCGATTCTGGACTAAGCCCAACTACCTCAATACCAATTTTAGAATTTCTAAACCCATTATAAATATAAATTAGGCTTAAGTGTGGGTTGTGCAACCCCGGAAACTGCCTCTTTCAGAATCTGTTTTGCTCAGTTAGCGAATTCACGAGTTGCTCAGGGCGGCAGCAAAGAGAAAAATTTCTTAGGCGAACTGCACCAGAAAATGCAGATTGACTACTGAGAATCGCTTCTATCGCCGGCGCTTCGAACTCCGCTGCACTCAACCTGAATCCAGAATAGTCAATGTACCGCTCTAATTCCTGCTTGTCGGACTCTTTAGATTAAAGCTCTTTGGGCATGGATCAGCTCTGAGTAGACGAAAAGACAGTTGATGATCCCTGTTTGACTTCCGCAATGACTGTCGGAGTCAAGTATCCGTTGATAGATTACCAACTTTTTAAGCTTAAGCCCGAAATGTCTTCAGGAGACAGGTTCTTTCAACTGTGAGAAACTGCATAGCCATGTTGCAAAGCCTACCTACTTAATGGTTATAGAATCACTTTTTTTTCCCACTTGAGCTTGCTGGACCCTCTTACAAGCGCTCATTGGTCTTTTGACTCAGTTAATCTTGAAGCCTGACTGAATGGGAGTAAGTAGCATCCTCATAACTGTTCGTAATGCTCAGGTCTAACTTTCATGAGACGGTGACAATCAGGTAGAAGAAGGCATGAGAACGCTCCAACTGTGGCAGCTCAAAAACAAAGTATTCCTGTTGAATCTGTTCTGGTTTGGCAGACTGCCCATAAAGGTAAATCCCATTGCGATCGCTCACCCGTTGTCCTTGAAGGCGCTGCGGTCGAAGCGGACATTCAAACTCGAATTTACTTCGTTATCTCTGGGCTGGGCTGATACAAAATAAAAATCGCTGGCTAAGAAACTAAGAAGAAGTAAACCTGATGACAATAGTTGGATTAAATCTGCCATTTGGCTGAGCACCCCGAGCCGAAGATAAATGGGTCACCCCTTTTAGCCGCACGACGACTGCGTGATCCTGAGAATTTTTCGATGAGAAGTTTTGTCGTTTTCATTCTGAGTAGCTACCCAATATTAAATTAGAGAGTGAGTGCCCCGGCGCTTTCCAGTTTTGATCAGTTCTGCGAGTCCGTTGCCAGAATTGGCGGGCTGAAGAGAGAACCAGATCCGCACATTCAGAGCCAGACAGCGATCGCCCGGCGCTTCGATTAACCTGCCCCAGAATAGTCCCCAATGTACCGAAATTCCTGACTACAGCGCACTAAAGCAATGGGCATTCGGCACTCAGCCCTGCTATTTAGTTGCTCCACAATATAGGGCAGGTCATTAAACCAGGATCTCCCAGTTGGTCCGGCACCAACCACAAAGGTAACAGAAGAACTTTGGTCACGGTGAGTCAGGGGATTCCAGCATAGGCAGGTGCGCGTCTAGGAGGTTTGGAACAACTTCAACTGAGTGACCATTGGGCGCAAGATGAATTGGGCAACCCTTTTAGCCGCACGACGAGCGTGATCCTGAGCTTTTCGATGAAAGTCTTGTCGTTTCATTGAAGCAGAGAGGAGTGCCCCGGCGCTTTCCAGCATTGATCCGTTCTGCATACTAATCTGGGAGCGGGGTTTAACGCATCATAAATGACTACATCAATCATGTCCCATCGTCATTAAACCAGGATCTCCGGGTCCGGCACCAACCAGGTAGACTTTGTAGAGTTTTATTGCGGTCTAGAGGTTTGGTCGAAACTGTTCACCATACTGCGCTCTCAGATTAGTACTTCAGTGGATGAGTTGTTTCTAAATTAGTAGGAAGTTGAGCCAGGTCGAGGATCAAATTGACCAATTCCTCATCGGGTGCCAAAGGTATTGCTAACTTAAGCTGCTGCGGGAAGACCTGTCTGAGGCGAGCGACTTCCTGAGCGATCGCGTCTGTAGTGCTGCCGGAAAATAGAAAATAAGGCACTATACCAATTCTTTGATAGCCAGCAGCGACTAATTCTGCTACTTGCGTCTTCAAGCTGGGTGGCACTGACCAGTAGGCGGGCACCGCCCGGAGTTGGCTTGCCATAGTCTCTATGGGCCTGTTGCCTCCTCGACGGCGGCTACCGTGGGCCAGCAAAACCCAAGTGTCTACTGACGAATCAGCCATCTGGTTTGCAATGAGGTGGGACAGGCCAGATGTGTGCCCAAGTGAGGCCGCAGCTCGATGCGTACCTTTGTTCCTACAGACCGCTGAGCCTGGTTTACTGCTGCAGGAATGTCCTCCTTGACATGGACACCTGGCAGGAGAAATAGGGGCAGCAATTGCAGATGTGTGAACCCTGCGGATAAGGTCTGCTCACTAAAATGCTTGATCTGCTCGTCGAGCGAGGTTGTTCCTAACTCCAACGTCCCGACGCCAACCAAAGGTACCGGGACGGACACTCCCCCATTCTCGTTTGAACTAGCACTGACTAAAGCAGTTAACCGCTGCTCTAGCCCCTGCGCGAGCTGCTCTAGAGCAGCCTGGGGTCGGAGGTCACGACTGCCGTGGGAGACAAGTAAATAGGTTGACTTCAGTTTCAACGTTTTTGACTATAGGAGACAACAAGTAGGTAAAAATTCTTTGCTCAAGGGGAGCTAATTATTCAGTAGATCTTTACGAGTAAATTCTAGCTAGGCTTCTGGCAAAAATCTGCTGAGTATGAACATTTAGTGGCTACCCACTCAACGGCTGCTGACGTAAGAAGGCTCAATGCGGTTATGGACTTGGGCAGCATTGTCCGTTGTTTAGCCCTTTCATTTTGGGGAAGAAATCTAGTTTCCCAAAATCAGGGGAAGCGGGAAAAAGGGTAAGTCCTATTTAATTTATATGACGATGAGAAAGCCCCATCTGCTTGCGATGGGGATGAGAACGAGTCCGATATACTAATGAGAGCGCAGTATGGTGAACAGTTTCGACCAAATGTTATTTCT
>JAUJON010000120.1 GCA_030447595.1 Thermosynechococcaceae cyanobacterium YX3bin19 | reverse complement strand
CCCATATCGCCGCACGGATAGCGGACGCTATTTGGGTGGGTTCTAGGGGTTTTTTAGGTTCTCGTGTGGGCGGTTATTGTGGCTTACCCCTGTTCCTCTTCTTTGTCCTGCGGCAAGCGTCCCCACCCTTCGGGGTAATGACGCTCCAGCACCTTCATACCCAAGAACCGATACAGTTCACGGAAGTGAGCATGGATGTGTACGTGGCCGTATATCTCCCTGTGTATACCCTCCCAAAACTCGCGCGCTGCTTCCTCCAAGTTTGGCTGTGCGTCATCGGGTTTCTCCGCAAGCGTTTCTTTGTGCATCTCTTCGCACAACGCCCACGCCCTCTCTAAGTGGTATGCAGCTTGGGCCTCCTTTTCGGAGAAACCGAAGTGGCGCATCAAATCCTGAATATGCTCTTGGTTTCCCTCCACACGTTCCTCCTGAGCTGTATAAACCAGTCTTCACGAGTCTACCGCGCTACGGAGGGTGATTGTGGCTCGCACTATGGTGGAGATTGTTAGGTCGGGTTTAGGAGCAGGGCGCAGAATGTGCTTCTAACCACTCAGCGAGATCGGCAATGCTCATGTGCCCTTGTTCTACTGCTAGGGTGACTTGGACCTCTTCCTGGACGGTTGATACTACGTCACGGCCCGTAAGGTACTCTACGAGAGCTACGCCAGCGGTGAAGGCCGTGCGCTTGTTACCGTCATCGAATACATGGTTATTAATGATTCCATCCATAAGAGCGGCAGCTTTCTCATAGGGGCTTGGGAACGGTTCAAACCCGAAGTAGCGTTGCCAAGGGCGGTCAACGACGGAATACAAGCCGCTTGCGTAGTTGATTCCGTGTGGGAGACCGCCCCCGTACTCAGGCTGCAGTGCCCGCTTGTTGATCTCGATTAGGTCTTCTACGGCTGGTGCCCAAGAAGGGCGACCGGTCAACGCTTAGACAGTTCCCGCAGCGTTTCGGCGTGATCGCGCATAACCTTATCGGCGGCTCGGAGGAAACTGGACTCCTCCACGCCACCCCTATTAGCGGGCGTGCGGGCAAGACTCGTGGTTCGGGTCTCGTCCGCCACGATTATGTGAAGGGTCCTGTCGTTTCGCACTAATTTTTCCATAGGTCCGCCTTCCAATTTACCTGTCTGGGACGATTATACCTCTGTTTGTCGTCGTCGTCATCATCATCGTGACCATCTTGAACATCTACCATCCGATCTCATGGCTGCTGACGCCGTTACGATCATCGGTGTGACGATGATGATGATCGTGCTGCTGACTACCCTCTCACTCGGTAATTACTTTCTCGCCCCAAAACGTGCCTTTTGCGTTTTCTGCAACCATCTCCCCGCGTATGAAGTTCTCGTTCTCTAGAGTCCCTTTCCAGGTATCTAGATACCAACCAAAATCTGCGTCGCCTCCCGACTCTACGATTTGGTAACTGGTAGCTACTAGTTCTATTTGCTTTTCCCTCACAAAGCCAGACACCTCCTGGTTTACCACCCACTTTTCCGTATCAGGATCATCCGAGATGCTGGTAGCGTACCCACTTACCGATCCTCCGTCTTGTTGTAGGATCATAGTAGTTCTCTTGTTGGATACTCTTTCCCATTCCTCCTTAAATTCCCAGTTACCGGTTACACTTGGGAATTGCTCTTTCTCGGCTTCCAGTACTTCTGGGCCTTTCTCTTCGACTGGTTCGTATCTAACATCTGTTTCAATTCCTGGGAAGAGTGGCTCGTTACTGCTGGCTTCCTGCAACACAGATCTCATTGTTCTCGTTACGTTCCTACCCAAGGCGTCGCCCCACTTTGGGTGGTCCTTATCGTAAACAATGCAGCGTAGATCTTTTAGATCGAAGGGGACGTCGTCCATACTGTTAGTAATAATCACAAAAGGCTTGCCCAAGGCATGGGCTAACCCTAGCTCATACAGAACATTAGCGTTGCGCCCGGTAAGTTCCGCCAAGACCAATCGCGCAGTACCTATCCCGCTCCATACATCCCTCATAATTCGTCTGCTCCCATAGACCGCATCTGCACGGATGGGTCTTAGGTTAGCGTTCTCTATGGCTGGTCTTAATACCTCTTCGTATATAAGGTCGAACTTGGTTTCAAAGGGCATAAGGACGAAGCACTCGCCTTCTATATCTCCTAATTCTACTGTTACTTTCAACTTCTATGTCTCCTTCGCCACCAAGCGCTTCGTAAGTTCACGATTTCGCTTCCTTCTGAAGTAGCCTAATGTCCTTTGTATTTTGCGCTGCCTTTAATTCTACTTGCGCCGTTTCGTCGTGGTGTGGAGACCGGATCTTGCAGAGAAGTCCCCCGTGGTTAATCCTACATTACCCACAAAGGGAATGAGGGACACAGGGGACTCACCCAAAGGAGCTCATCCTTTAAAGGGATGAGTGGAAGGCCGTGAAGAAGACGACCACAAGGTATTATACTACATGAGTTACTTGTCTTAATGGTCCTTAGCTGCGGTCTAGCCAGTAGCGGAAGTGCCTCATTAACTTCGGACTACCTACAGGGACTCCCTCGAACTCTCCGGTGATCTTCATTGGTTGTCTGCCCCACCTCTCCGGCGGTCTTATGAGGGTAGTTTGAGGCGTGAATATCCACGATCTGTGAACCTTTGCGGCCGGTACCAGTCTGCCATCGGCTGCTAAGTTTGCGTACACGTCGCTCCGAGATACCGAGTCTTGCGGCCATATCTTTAGGTTGTGAGTATTTGCATCTACACCTCCCTTCGTCCTATTGATGGTCGAATACTGCCGCCCCACGAGTGTCATAGGGACGTTAGAGACTCTGTTAATGTTCCGTGGTACTGAAACGCTGAGAAATAGGCCGCAATAATTAGTTAACTATGAACGAAGCAATTATTGCGGCCCGAGTAATTAGTCTTGTAGCCGCGCCAAAGCCTCAGCCCTGATCTCTGCCACCGCTCTGATTTTGGTTTCCGTCGGTTATGTGGGTGAACTGGTCGCACCCTCGATGATGGCATCCCTCGATAACGGGCTAGCCATTACCCACCCTCAAGAGGATCGTGCTGGGGCCACCTTTCGGGAACGTCATCGTTATCGTAGGGGCTGCTGAATTCTCCTCGCATCGCCGCAAGCTCGTTCTTTACCCTGTCGTACCTGAGCTGCGTGATCCTTCCGGCAGCTAGTTCTGAGTCCAGGTGCGCGAAAGTCCTGTCGTACTCGGCTTCCCTTTCTGCCCGGCGTCGATCCTCCAGGGACTCGTTAAGCTGCCACGGTATATACGTCGCTGCGCCTGATCTAGTAGTCTCACTTCAACCTCCATTAAAGAGCGAATTCGTAAACTTCACTGACTGCTTCCACAACCCTTTGCATCCGTATCCTTGTCGAAAGCCTCCTTCTCCGCTCGTCATTTCTGGTACGCCCTCGTACTTTGATCTCCGTGGCTCCCCATAAGCCTCCCTGCGTAGATCCTCAAACATTCCCGCTCCAGTCTCTCGAACACATAGCCAGTTCCCGCGCCCGTTCGTATGTACCTATCCACAGCCTTCAGTGTCGAGGTACCGTCCGGGCTTACGACACGTACATAGTGCTCGAACTGCGGGATCATAGTTGGGTTCTCCTCGCGCCATTCGCCGTAAATTGTTGGTACGTCCATTAGTTCTTCCTCACACCCTTTGTTGGGTGTGCAACTCTTCCAACATTCTTCTTTACACGTCCTGTGGCACCGTTCGCCTACGGATGTAGTAGAGGTATCTCAGTCCGTGCTGTTTCCGGCCTGATCTAGGTGGCCTTGATCTGCGTGGCATAGTCTCACCCCTCACCACGGACACGACGGACACTTCGGAGGGGTATATTTCAATACGTGGGGTGGCTCATACATGCACTCTCTCTTTACTAAGATTCAAATGAATATAGTAAAGTGTCCGTTCTGTCCGTGCCCCCACGAATCCCCGTAAGTATCGGGAAAACCCACGGACACTTTGCCGCACAATCTGTCCGTAATCTGTCCGTCCTGTCCGTTGTTAGAAGCTTCATTCGTCGCCGCCCACGTATATCCTGCCTTTTTCGTCGCCGTAACCCGAATCCTCGCCGTATGAGCCCTGCGAGAATAGGTCCGCCTCACGAATTTAACCTCCACCCCACGCCAACGAGTACCATTGTTGCGGTGTCCGGAGAGTCCGAGTCTGCGCCATTCCTTCGCCACGACCTTTTGAGACTTTGGCATATAACCGAACCCTGCGCCCAACGTTTGTACGCGGTATAGAGTATTCCGATGAGTCGCTTCAAGCCAGGGTTAAACAGATCAACCTTGCATCTCTCGACAAGAAACTGTGCTTCGATGTCGTTATCCGCCTGATACTCATTCGTGGCGCTCTCTACCGACTCGGAATTACGAAACGCCCACGGGAACGTAGTCTCATAAGTCCCTGCACGCCCACGCCAGAATCCCCGGAGCCTCGGATTTGAGGCTAGCTTTAAGGGACTCGTTTGGTGGGGAGTTAAGCGGCGGGAACTCTACAATTTTGATGCGCCGCCATACCATTCTCGGGGTTACGCATCTCGGGAAGGTCGTTCATAGCCCACAGGATCTTGCACACCGGCGTTATCCTCCCCACGCACATTTTTATCTTCGATACGCAGGGTCTCCCCACTAATCAGCTTGCTAAGTACGTTAAGCTGCCTGAGATAGTCCCCAGGTTGTTCCGTGGCAGAGTAGCGTCTTACCGGGTATTCCAGCAAGCCCGAATCTTTCCCCAAGTCTCCTATATCGAGGGTACCCGCACGTTCTCCCATGATGTTGGTAACGGCGTCAATGAGGGTGCTTTTACCAGTACCCGGCTGCCCGGACGAACCATAGTGCTATCTCCAGGCTGTTATCGGTAGTGAGCGCGCACCGAACTCTTGCAGTAGGGCACGAGTAGCCTTGTCGGGGAACCTATCCTGTAGGAATCTTCTTCCATCGCGGCGCTCTTAGCTTTGGGATCATAGTTAAAGGGTAGCTTACTCGTGGCGTAATCTTCCGGTGAGTGCTCGCGGGTAGTGCCAGTATTAAGGTCAAGTACGTGATCCTTGCACACACCACGGTATCTCTGTTGGCATCCCACGTTCCTGGCAGTACATAGACTTGTCGCGCACGAGGTTAGTCACCGATGTTACCAGCCCGGCGGTAAAGGTAACGCAGAGGCATCTTCGAGCATGTCCGCCACCAGTGAACGTACCGTGACTCGTGCTTTTCTGCCCACGCTCCATCTTGGTATATACGCCAGCCTAACCCGTAGCCGCCAGCTCAGAGAGTCCAACACCGATCTCGAGTCTGTCCCAAGCCGGGTGTCGGTCTGGCTGTACGTCCAGCCCCAGACCTTGAGATTGCCTTTGCCAGCCCCGGCACGATATCTTCATCTTCTTCCCGCCAGCAGCTTGCTGCCCGCTGTTCATCTTCGGTGGTAGTGTATAAGGTGGTATTCGAGCGCATTACTTGCATCTGCGCGGGGGCGTCGTGACATCAAGGATATCTTCTTTGGGCAGCCCGCGTCGGTATAGGAATCCCGCCAGTGCTAGCCAGAAGTCGTGTCTATCCTTGTCGGGCAGATTCCGGGCCACGGTAACGACGGTCACCAGTAGTTGATGTTGTAGGATCAGATCGTCGGCATTCGGTCTCTACGGGTTCAAGGCTGTTCTTCCAGCTATATTCTTGATCGTCGGCAATACTCGGCGGTAGTAACATTTGTTGCCCGTTAGTTAGTACTTCGATGATTTTGTGCTGCTCGACCTTCCTCTTTCCGTCAACTTCCGATGCTTGGAATGTCGTAGAACTGTAGCTTGTCAATGGCGGCCACGACTACGTAGTGGGCCTTCTTGCTGCCCTTCAACTGCCGTCTCTGGTAGGCACCTGATCCCAGTGCTATAGCTTCGGGACAATCGAGGTCTACTGCTATCCTATTACCGGACTTAGAACCGAGCTTCCCGCCCACGTTAATGGAGTCCTTAAACTGCTCTCAATTGTGGGTTGTATTCTCCCATTCTGTATCCGGGTTTCTTCCCGTTCGTGACTTGTGTACGTTCCAGCCGCGATCCTGTACTCTGCGACTTGATCTGCTATACTTTCATATGTAAGACTTGACACATCAACTCCTGTTCTAGTGGCTCCGGTTCACTCCCGTGATCGCCGGGGCCACGGCTTTATCTGACTCTATTCTTCTCCAACCAGCGGTCAATTTCTGTGGCTCGAACTTCCACAACTTGCCCACACGAATAGCGGGTAGGTCGCCCCTTGATCATGCGATACATCGTCGCCTGACCCACTCCAACCTTTTTACGTACATCTTCCGTTCTAAGCATTCAGCTCTTTGCTTACTTATATATCATACGCCCCACGCGGCCAACCAGTTCTTTCGTGTAAAAGTCCTGCAAAACAAATGTATTCTTGCCCACTATCAGCGGCATAGTAACAATCT
>JAUJON010000119.1 GCA_030447595.1 Thermosynechococcaceae cyanobacterium YX3bin19 | reverse complement strand
CGCTCCTGCTGCTTAGTCTTGCCTGTGATGAGGGGGAGATTGACGGTTTCAGCAATTTGCTTAAGCTGGTCGAGATATTCACCAATGATTAAGACGCAATGACCGGACTCTTGCCTTAGCAACTCTTTAACAATGTTCAGTTTGTTTGGATTTTCAGCAGCAATGCGAAACTGATACCGACGTTGCGCTAAGGCGTATTCCATCTGGCGATCGCGATCTTGGGCAACACGGATCTCGGTACATTGAGCTGCTGCAATAAAGCCTTGACCTTCCAGGTCTCGCCACGGTACGTCGTAGCGTTTGGGACCAATCAGGGCAAACACATCCCCTTCTCGTCCGTCTTCACGGATTAGGGTCGCGGTTAGTCCCAACCTACGCCGGGCTTGCAGTTCCGCTGTAACGCGAAAAATGGGAGCTGGAAGCAGATGCACTTCATCATAGATAATGAGTCCCCAGGCATAATCGCGAAACAGTGCCATGTGGGGCAAGTCATCCTCCTGGCTCGGTCGATAGGTGAGGATCTGATAGGTCGCTAATGTAACGGCTCCTGTATCTTTGCGTGCGCCGCTGTATTCCGCGATCGCGGTTTCGGGCAGGTCCGTTTTATCCAGCAATTCTCGCTGCCACTGACGCACGGAGGTCAGACTACTGGTAAGAATCAGAGTTTGTTCCTGCACAGCCGCCATTGCCGCCATTCCAACCATCGTTTTTCCAGCGCCGCAGGGCAGCACAATCACACCACTGCCACCTTGTACTCGACCAGACTGGTAAAACAAGTCTGCGGCTTCTTTTTGATAGGGACGCAACTGAAAGGGCTGTCCAGCAAGTGTCTCATTGCGTAAGTTGAGCGGTAGCGGATTACCCACGACATACCCGGCCAAATCCTCAGCCGGATAGCCTGCTGCGAGCAATGCTTGCTTGAGGACACCTCGATCTGCCAGGTCAACTTGGAAGGCTTGGTCAGACAGGCGCTGTTTCAGAAATGGATTGACCTGATTGTGGCGACACAGCAATTCTGCCAAAGGCTGATCTGCCGTTTGTAAAACTAAACTCGCGCCCTCTCGCTCGAGGACTGTGAGGCCGTAGCGTTGCCCTAGCGCTGCGATTTCCTGGGCCACAGATTCGGGCATGGGATACTTGGCGTGTTGCTGAAGTGCTTCGACCATGCCGGTAACAGGCATTCCTGCCGCACGGGCATTCCAGATACTCAGTGGCGTGAGGCGATAGGTATGGATGTGTTCTGGGCTCTTGATCAGTTCCGCAAATGGAGCAATTGCGTCCTGGGCTTGCGTGGCTTTAGGAGCATGAACATCTAGCAGCACGGTGCGATCGCTCTGGATAATCAGGGCATTTTCGGGGGCGTAGCTCATAGCAGGAGGTAGCAGGGGTCAAAAGATGCAGAGGGTGTCGAGGGTGTCGGGGTAGCACTATGAAACTATTGCAGGGGCAGCGTGTAGCCTAGTTTCCGTAGGGCGTTGCGAAAGCGGGTTTCATGCTCAATCGGCACCACAAGATGACAATCGCCAGCCAAAAAACAATACTTTTTCGTGTGGGTATCATTGGCAATGAGGGTAGCTAATGTTGCATGGGCACATTCAATCACCCGCGCCAGCCCCTGATCCCGCAGGCTTTGACTACGGGATTCAACGTCAGCGAAGAACTGCTGCACGGTTTCGGGTAATCCGCCAACACTTGCCTGTTCTAAGAACTCTCGAAAGTCAGAAAGTTGCTGTCCCTCCGCGATTGCGGCTAAGACCTGATCTCGAGCCAGTTGCCAAACCGCATCCGACTTCTGCTGGGTATAAGTTTCTAACATCAGCGTTTCTGCACTGCTAAGGGGACGGCCAGTGACAACAATATCGAAGTTAGGCAACACCCGTAGCACCGGTTCTGCCATGATTGGGGCAGACTGATATTCACTGGTCAAGCCCAGGCAATAGGCACCCAGTGGGTTGAGTCGAAAGCCTATCAAACCATCGTAGCGACTGAAGAAATCGAGATCATCGGCTCCCCATAATTCATGCCATGATCCAGACGGAGCCTGATAAGGAGAAATATACGCCACATCCAGCAGTCCCATCGTTGCCGCGTATTCAAACAGAAAGCAGCGCAGGTAGCTGGTTTGTAAAATATTCCAACCTTGCCCAGTGTCGTACAAATTGCCATAGCCTGCTTCTGCAACATAAAGATTTTCAGGCGATCGCGTGACTTCAAAATGCTGGTTGCTGGCAATCATGTAGCGTAGAAAGTCATCAAACATTACCCATTGGCCAACTGGACACTGAGCCAGTGCATTAGCAATCACGCTACGTCGCTTATCGAGTGCCGTCAATCCTCTTTGCCCTTTACCCGTTTGTCCCTTGATGACCTCAATCCGGCGCAACTCATCGATAAGACGGGTTTTTATCCATTTCTTCCACATCGCCTTAATCGTCTTAGCAGGGTCGGCACCCATCGCCTTTTGCCCTGTAGTGGTTAGCTGTAGCTTCTTCCCCTCTAGTGCCGCTAGACCTGCAGCCTGAACGATCAGCGGCCAGGCAAACGCCTTAATCGCACCAATGTCTTGAATGTCGTCTGTTTGACCCTCCACAGCTAATTCTGGATAATAATCTTTGCCTTGGAGTAGATCACTGAGGGCTTGAACGGTTGCCTTTGTAGGCATAAAGGTTTTGTCACTGACTGCCACCTTACCTAGGTGAATAAACCGCAAAACAGCGAGGAGGTCTTGTTGCGCCGCACGCTCCATGTCGCAGTGTGTAACCTCGACCTCTTCCCGCTTATTAACGTATTTTCTAGTGCTGAAATCAAATTCTCGCCATTGAATCTGCGTAGTAGCAGGCATCTCTCCCTGCGATCGCAAAATCAGTGGCTGAGGTTTAGGTACAAACTGTCGGAGCCGTTCCTTTAAGTCATCGGGCATGACCAGCCTTGGCTGGTAAGCACTTGGTTTGTAGAAAAATAGTGCTAGCCGAGAGTGCTGTTCAATATAACCATGGATATAGCGGGACTGTTTTCCCCAGTTCGGTAAGCTGCCGTATTTCGCTAAGAATTGCTCTGTCTGAAACTCACTCTCATCTGAATAGGCGGTCTCAGCAACAGCCTTCTGCTGTATTTCATCGAGTTGGTCCCACAGTGCCTGCAGCTTATTCCCCTGTAGCTGTTCTGCAATGACACTGACTAGTTCTGCTTTGCGGCTCGGTTTGTCAGTTTCCGGTAGAAGGCTGAGCAACTTCTTCAACTCATCTACGGTATCGTAATTTAACCCTTCTGTTACTGTTGCCAAGGTTCCTGAAGTTGACTGAGCCATGCGATCACCCCTAAGTTTCACGAATTTTGATTAACATAATTGATTTGGAGATGCATCTGCGTACCCCGATTCACTGCCTGGCTGGCCTAGGCATGACGTAGCTAGTGGGGAGAACCCTGGTTGACTGACAAAACTAGGAGAGAAGGGAGGCTCAACCCTTGGTGTAAGGGTATTTCCGGCTTACTGTGAAAGTTACCATACTTGAACAGTTCAACCATGAGAACCTCCCGTCTTTATGATCAACTGCAAAACCTTTTGGGTCAATCCCATGCATGGGCAGATCAACGCCATCTGCAAACACTGGTGTGGATGGTGATTGGGGTAATTTGCGCCGAATGTATCAGCTTGCCGAAATGGACAATCTACAGTCGCACTCGCGCCCAGTTTGCTCAAAGTCATCAACGGCGATTCAGCCGTTGGTTGCATAACCCTCGCATCAATGTCCACAAGGTCCACAGTTCGTTGATTCAAAATGCACTTGCCACTTGGGGAAGTTCGACTATCACTTTGATTGAAGATACCTCGATGTTGTGGGACAAGTTTTGTCTGATTCGTCTGTCTGTGCAGTATCGAGGACGGGCAGTGCCAATCGCTTAGCGCGTGATTCGACATGGCAGTAGTAGTGTTCAGTTTAGCGTTTACCAAGCATTGCTCAAGCGGGCTGCCAGGCTTTTACCTGCGGGTGTCTCAGTCTGTTTTCTAGCAGACCGAGGCTTTGCTGATATTCAACTCATGCGCTATCTGCGCGATGAGTTGAAGTGGCATTTCCGGATTCGCGTCAAAAGCAATGCCTGGATTGAGCGACCCGCTAAAGGCTGGAAACAACTGAATCAGTATCCTTTGGTTGGAGGAGAGGTGGTGCTCCTGCAAGCTGTCAAGTTGACCAAAACGCACGCATTCGGTTCCCTCAATCTGGCGATGGGTCGAAATCCCATCGGACGCCAAGTCTGGTTCGTCGCCACCGATGAACCTGCCTCGCTGCTAACGTTTCAAGAGTATGGCCGCCGCTGCCAAATTGCAGCAGAACTGCTGGATGAAAAGTCCAACGGCTTTCAACTCGAATGCTCTGAAATTCGCTCTGCTATTGCTCTTTCTCGGCTCTGTTTCGTTTTGGCAGTTGCCACCCTGCTGCTGACGGTTCAGGGACAACAAGTGGTTACTGCTGGCAAACGGCGTTGGGTCGATGCTCACTGGCAACGCGGCAACAGCTACCTAAGAATTGGCTGGAATTGGGTTAAAGGCGGTTTGCATCAAGAATGGCGATTATTTCCCTCCTTGAGCTTGCGAGGACAAGCTGATCCGCATCCTGCTGTTGCCTCGAAAAAACAGACTCAAAAACAGTTGGAGCGAGAATTTACAGTGAAATCTTTTAGCTATGCGTCTTGAGTTTTGTCAGTCAACCAGGACGTAAATCTGTTGAGTATGGCTTCACCTGTTAGTTTCGTCAAGCTCTTCTCCTTTTCCTACTTTAATCTATTCAATTGCAAACCGCTCTGAAAGCCTTCCCCTCTTACTTTAGGCATGGCTTGAGTGTAATCACTAGTCTATAAGAGCTGGTTTAGTCCGGCTAAAAACAGGGAAGCTGTCTTGGAGGTAGCTCTGCCTAGCAAACTTTATATTAGCTGCTGTGATAGCCTAGGTTCCTCTTGAGGCGGGGAGTATCGCCCGTTAGATGAACAGTAGAGCTATCTAAAGCTGTAGCCTGGCTTACTTAACCACTTGTAGAGCTACACAAAGCTAACTAAGATATGGCAAACCAAACGTAAACCTAAGCATATGCTGGAGGAGACTCACAGTGATGGCTCAAATAATCGACTCTTTGCCTACTAAATACTCAAATCGGATTTTGTGCAGCTACCTCAACACTACAAGCCGGATTCAAATCGCTCGGATCACAAACATTGTCCACTGGCACTTGGAGCGGGCTATTTTTCCTGGGCAGCATCTTTTGTTTGAAGCGGTGCCTGATGCTCAATTAGAAATTCATACCAGCAAAGTGATCAGCGCCGTTCTAACGGATAAGATTACCTGCGCGCGCCTGCGAGTTGATGAAGGAAGTGGCTTCTCCTCCAACGCCCTTAATAAGGGGCAAAGCTGAAACCAAGTGCCACATAGCGGCTGAAACCTGTACATAGTAATTCCGAAATTGGGGCAGTCGAGGCTTAGGCTCAGGCTGAGAAGAAGGAAACCAATCTTTAGAGAGTACAAGCTATGAGTACAGACTTATTCGACCTGCCTGGACCAAAGGGAAATTCTCTAGTGGGCAGCTTGGTTGTCCTGGGTCGTGACCCTCTAGACTTTTTAACTCAGTGTGCTCAGGAATATGGAGATATTGTACCGCTGCGTTTAGGCTTGACCCCTGCCTGCTTGATTACAAGCCCTGACTACATTGAACAGGTGTTGAAAGAGCGAGAGGTGTTTGTTAAAAGCCGGGGCTTTCGCGCCCTGCGTACCTTACTGGGTGAAGGGCTGTTGACTAATGAAGGGCATTCCTGGTTTCGCCAGCGCCGCCTTGCCCAACCCATCTTCCATCAAAAGCGAATCACGGGGTATGGAGCAGTGATGGTGACTTACGCAGAACAAATGTTGGCTACCTGGCAGGATCGGGAAACTCGCGATGTCCATACTGATATGATGCGCCTCACACTGAACATTGTGATGAAGACAATCTTTAGCCGCGATGTCAGCGAGGGAGAAGCTAAGAATATTGCCCATGCTCTTGATGTAGCAATGCACTGGTTCGAAAGCAAGCGCAAACAAGGATTCCTGATTTGGGAGTGGTTCCCCAGACCAGAAAATATTCGCTACCGAAATGCGATTCAGCAGATGGATAAGACCATCTATGCCATCATTGACCAACGGCGGACAAGTGGTGAAGATCCAGAAGATTTGCTGTCGATGCTAATACACGCTCGTGATGAAGATGATGGTGTTCAAATGAGCGATAGACAACTGCGAGATGAGGTTGCTACCCTGATACTGGCCGGACATGAGACGACAGCCAATGCTTTGTCTTGGACCTGGATGCTGTTATCTCAACATCCGCAAGTGCAGACCAGGTTGATGGAAGAGTTACAACAAGTCCTTGGAGGGAGATCGCCCTCAGTAGCGGACCTACCCAGCTTGCGCTATACCGATATGGTGATCAAGGAAGCCATGCGGCATTAACCGCCGGTGGAAATCCATGACCAGGAAGCTACTCAGGAGAAACTCCTTGTGGCTAGACAGATAACGAATACGTGAAGGATCTAGATCAGCCAGACGCTGAAGCTCCGCACTCACAGCT
>JAUJON010000118.1 GCA_030447595.1 Thermosynechococcaceae cyanobacterium YX3bin19 | reverse complement strand
AGCCTTAACTTGCTGCTCACTGAATTGGTGATCGACCTGAACTACAGTAGGCTGAATTTCAAACTCAAGTAGCTCTCCGGCATTGTTCAGGGTCAACACCACAGAAATCGCCAATCGATCCTGCCCAGGGAGGAAGGCACAAGTCTTTTGCGATAAGACCTCTGGGAATAAAGGGATCGTCTTTTCGCCAAGATAGGCCGACAGTCCCCGCTTCGCTGCTGTCCGGTCTAAGACTGAGTCCGCAGGGACATAGTAAGCAATATCTGCTATGTGTACGCCTAGTTGCCAGTGCCCTGCCGCTGTTTTCTCTAAGGAGAAGGCAGCATCCATCGGCTGAGTCCCCGTTGCTGAATTTTCCTTGACTACTGTGAAGAGCGATCGCAAGTCCAATCGCTTCTTCAAGTCAAGCTTGCGAACTTGAGTCGGTAACTTCTCAGCCGCTTGGAGCGCTGCTTCAGAAAAAGATCGGGGTAAATCGTACTTGCAGCAGACTAAATCAGTATCAGCAGCTGATTGGGCATCACTACCCAAAACCTGGGTGACTCTACCAATAGGTGGGTATTGGCCTAGAGGATAACGCACGATTTCGATGTGGACTAGCTGATCCACCGCTGCATCTAGATCAGGTACTTGCTCATCACGCGGTAGCTCAACTTCAAACAACAACCGATCATCCAAGGGAACTGCTCGGTGGTCTTGCTCTGTCTTTTTAACCCGGGCGATAATTGAAGGGTTAGCGCGTTCTAGAATCAGCTGCACTTCTCCTTCAGGGCTGCGACGCCGACGGCCTTCCTTCGTTACTTTAATGAGAACGTGGTCTCCATTCCAAGCCGTGTTCAACTGACTCTCGCGGATGTAGATATCCTCTGCTCCCTCTTCCTCTTGGATCGCAAAGCAAAACCCCTTACTCGAGCATCGCAGTTTACCCTCGACTAAGTTTTCATTGGGGATGCGGCGATACTTTCCCCGCTCCTTGGCTAGGATACCAATCTTTTCTAAGGCATCCAAAGCAATCTGCAGTCGCTGCAAACTCGCTTGATCCTCACATCTCAATCTTTTTTCTAAAACTTTTGGGGCAACTAACTTGTCATCGTCGAAGTTTGTCAGCAGTGCACTGATCGAAGGTTCCATGCAACGATAAATCCTTATTCTCCAGCTAAATTTTCTGACTCCACCGCTTTATAGTCCCTGAGCCTGCTGCCAGTTAACTACAGTTTCAATCTGTCGGTCAATGCTGCCCAGATTCAACCGGCGCTAACAACCCAGGTTGTAATCTGTATACCTTCGAAGCTTCAGGAGCACCTGCAGTCTATTGACGTAAGCAATTAGAAAGTAGAAACCACTACAGCTACTCTCAACGGTAACGCTTCTAGACCGGAATGGTCTTCAGGAGACATCAGCCCGTCAAATCGGTAGGTCCACTCTAATCTTAGGCTAGTATCGCTGACCTGTAACAATGTAAGCAACTCGCTGGCCAATATTAGTCGCGTGGTCAGCCATCCGCTCCAAATGCCGGATTACTAAAACCAGAAGTAAGATTGGCTCTACAGCCCCTTGAATGTTTGTTTGCCGCGACAGCAGGTTGTAGAGCATTTCGTAGTCTAAATCAACCGCGTCATCCTTTACTTTAATCTGCAGGCCCGACTCAGCATCCAGGTCGGACAAAGCAGCTAAACTTGCAGACAACATGGCTCGACAGCGATTGGACATTTGCTTCACCTGAGGCATGCAGGGATGAACTGGGTAAAGCAACAGCCTGGCAGCAATCTCCCCTAAGTCCTGAGCGTAGTCCCCAATCCGTTCTAAATCTCGCACGAGCTGCATTAAGGCACTGATTAACCGCAAGTCCCGAGCAACCGGCGACTGTAAAGCGATTAAAGTGACGCAGTCAAGCTCAATTTGACGGTAGAACTGGTCAACTTGCTTGTCTTGTAGGGGAATTTGAGCTGCGGCTGCCAAATCTTGTTCGAGCAGAGCTTGGTGGGCAAGCCAACAGGAACTTTCTACCAAAGCTCCCATCCGCAAAACGTCCTCTTGTAAACGCTTGACTTGGCGCTCAAAATGAGTTCGTATTGGTTTTGGGCTTCCAGCAGTCACAAAGTTAGACCCAAGGCGCATCGGTAGAACCAGTATTAATTCAAGTATAACGAGCTCAACTCTTAGAAATATGCCCGTTAAAGGGTAGTGGTTAATTAGGCCAAACCTTGCATAATATGCAATGCGGATCGGGAGTTTTTCCGGCTCTACAATGAAGGAGGAGATCTTGGATTGGACTTTATGCTCCTACAGGGTAGCTGCCTTAAGTCTTACGTGTTTAGCTTGGCCTAGCTTTAGAGTTGGAGACCTCCTCGTAGTCAGGTTACCTGATGATCCTCAACCGGTATGTACTTACAACTCCTAACTCGCTATCCAACGGCCAGTCTAGTGTCAGAGCTTCTGCAAGTTCAGAACGGTAACTTTGTCGTCCGGGTTATCATCCAGGTTGGGGGAGTTACGCTGACAACCGGCATGGCTGCATCCCCTAGCGTTGAAAAGGCAGAGGATCAAGCGCGGCTGCGAGCATTAGCAGTCCTAGGAATCTATCCAGAGGAGCAGGGGCTGCAGACTCACTTGGTACCTCCTGCTCCTGATTCACCCCTCTCACCCCCTGGTTCAGAGGCAGCTATCAACCAAGAGCCATTGGCAAGCCAGTTAGACCATCAGACTACTGCTTGGGCGGTCACCACTCCATCGCAGGCTAACAGTTTAAAGTCGTCGACAAATATCAATCAGGCTTCAGAATCTGAATACACTTTCACAGAACTCGATCTGGGGATAGAGTCTAACGGGGTAGGTAAGGGCATCCATTCCTCGGAAGGAAGCCGTCAGAGTAACCTTAGCAATAATAATGGGAAAACTCTGCCCACTGTAGAGGCTCACAACGGTAAACCAAGCTCTCATCGCCAGCATCAATCTGCTGCGAAGACAAAAATTCCTGGACCTGTTGATCTATCGGATATTATTGCGCAAACGAGCGTGGAGTTGAAGCGCTTAGGCTGGAGTGATATCCAAGGACGTCTGCATCTACAGCAAATCTACGGGAAGCGATCGCGCCAACAGTTGACCGATGAAGAACTCTTAGAGTTCTTGCAGTACCTACAGGTGCAACCCTCACCCGATGAACCCTTATTTTAAGAGTGAGCCACCGGAATGATGAAAACCCTACTGACATCCACACACCGCTAAAATCCTAGAAACTTTGGCGAGAAACTGTGGCTTTTCCCGGCAATGTAAAGTGTTTTGCCGCAGATACCACAGGAGACTAAAGAATCAAGCTAAGCTAGCGAAGAGGGAAGTGGAAGAAAAGCGAATGAGCGAGCAAAGTTCCTATGAGAAGCTCGGTGTTTCAGAGGAAGCCTCTTTTGAAGAGATTCAAGCTGCCCGCGATCACCTCTTTGAGGCTGCTGGGGACGATGAAAAGCTTCGACAGAGTGTTGAAGCTGCCTATGATGCCGTGCTGATGGATCGTCTTCGTCGACGTCAGGAGGGCAAAAT
This sequence comes from Thermosynechococcaceae cyanobacterium YX3bin19, assembly GCA_030447595.1. GTDB lineage: Bacteria > Cyanobacteriota > Cyanobacteriia > Thermosynechococcales > Thermosynechococcaceae > JAUJON01. Next base: position 3,231 of record JAUJON010000118.1, on the reverse strand, counting down.
CAAGGTTCCGGATGGCATCCGCTTTGCTGAGAAATTAGCTGCGGCTCCGCCTAGCATCAATCTACCGCGAGTCAACCAGTCACCTCCCTGGCTACAGCGATTGATTGATTCCCCCAGCACCAAAGACGTACTGCTGCCTGCAGGATTCTTTACCGTTTTAAGTGGTTTCAGTCTTTATAGCCAGAACTCCGATACCCTAGCCTTTCTGCTGGCGCTGGGGGTTGGATTTACCCTCTACTTCCTCAGTCGGAAGGAACGGAAGCTGGGCCGAGCTTTACTGCTGACGCTGGCAGCTTTGCTAGTTGGAGGTCTGATTGCCACAGTCCTACAGCCCTATAGCCCTATTAGTGGCTTAATACCTGAGACGTTTGTCAGCCTAGTCATCTTTTTGATATTTTGGCTGGTGAGCAGTTTTCTCCGTTGAGGTTGCTAGTCTTTCTGACCTCAATTACCGGCAAGAGACCGTTTGCTGGAGAACTACCTCTACGGCTTCACTTAGGTCATTGACGATAAAGTCAGGGTTGTACTGTTCAAGCTGTTTGCGATCGCGAATCCCACAGAGCACCCCAACTGCTTTGATGTCGTACATCTTCGCAGAAATCATATCTGCTTCCGTGTCGCCAATCATCCAGGTATCTTTGGCCGCCGGGAGTTCTGTTATCGCTCGCTTCATCAACAGCGGTTTATCCTGGGTATCCTTGGTCTTTTCGTAGTCATTATCGATGAAATAGCAGCGCTCCTCAGGAAAAAAGCGGCCTAAATCATGGCGAGTGAAGGCATAATCTAGTTCTCTGAAGCGGCGCATCGTCATGACAGCCAAGTCAATTCCAGCCTGTTGAATCTTTTCTAACGCTGCCACGGCACCAGGGGCTAGGCTGTCGTAATCAAAGTAAGGCTGAGTATGAACGGTCCGGTACCGCAACTGGGAAAAGTTGTCTGCTTGGGCTTCGTCTAGCCCTGAGAGCAGACCGATCTTTTTTTCGGGAGTTCGCGATCGCTTCAAGGTCCAAAACTCCGTCTTCGTCAGCGGCTGTACAGGTTGTCCATCGCGCTTCGACTTCGCTAGGCAGAAGTGGTAAACGCGGTAGTACCGCTCTGAGACATCAATGATTGGGCCGTCAAAATCTGTAATCAGTCTGATCATTCGTTGGGAATCGAGAGGTGTCATAAAGGAAATGAATTCATCGCAGGCTGCCTCGCTTAATCTGTTCCTGCTCAATCGCTTCAAAAAGGGCCAGAAAGTTACCTTCGCCAAACCCCTGAGCTTGGGCTTGCCGCTGGATCAGCTCAAAGAAAAAAGTGGGCTGGGCAAAGATGGGTCGCGTAAAGGTCTGAAGCAGTGCGGTCTGCGGAGGAGACCACTCCTGCCAATCTACGAGTACCTGCTGAGCCTGGATGGCCTGCCAGTCTAAGTTTAGCGAAGCAGCACCTGAACGTTGCTGCAATTGAATGTAGTAGTCAGTGGGAACGTCTAGAAATGCCAAACCACACTGCCGAAACTGAGCGATCGCTTGGATAATGTCGGTTGTGTGCAGGGCAATATGCTGAATCCCTGGTCCCCCATTGAGGTCCAAGAACTCCTGGATCTGGGAACCGGGGGAGGTCGGTTCATTAATCGGGAGCTGTGCCGAGCCGTCTGGATGCACCAACACTTTGCTGCATAAAGCAGAGCGAGCGGTTTGAATTTCAAAGCTGCGGTTCGGTCGAAATTGCAGCACATCTTGATACCAGTTAATCGCTGGCTGCAGGTCCCCCGCCGTAACATTTAACACGACATGATCAATGCCGGTAAAGCAAGGGTTCGTCTGAGGTAGTTGACCTAAAGCACCCACCAGTGGCGAAGCAAATCCCGACTCAATCGCCCCAGGAAGCAAGGGTGTAATGCCGGAGCGCTCAATCAGGGTATGTTCTAAGGCACCCCAGCCCATGATTCTGGCCCACCTCAAACTGCCCTGTGCCCCCGTCTCAACCTGCACGTGCTGCAAAACTTTAGCTTTAGCCGCAATCGCCCAAGCGATTGCGGCCTCAACGTTGGCAACTCCAAAGGCTAGATCGGCGACCCCTGAAGGATGAGCCCGCAGAAATTCAGCAACCGGACCACGCTGCGTTAGGGGCGACGAAAGGACAAAGTAAACTGGGCCATTTTTGATCACCTCAATTTGAGTAAACTGGCCCGGTCCTCCAGCGATAGACCGAAAGCCCATTGTGTTGACAAACCAGTCCCGCGATCGCGCTGCATCTTCGACATAGAAGTGAATGTGATCAATGTTCATGGCATTTTTTCACTCACTCACTAAATCGTGCGGTCATGATTGCAGGAATTGAATAGACCAGGTAAGGAGAATCAAGTACCTCAGCAGCCGAACGGTAGAAGACCGGCTTGCTCAAATTAACCCTTTTCTAGTTTTCAACATTTTTGCCCCATTTTCTCAAGTAGTTTCAGAAAATAGGGTGACTTGTCAGTTGAACATTAATCGTCCGAGATATGCATTAAAAAAAGCCCTAGCGAGTTCGCTGGGGCAAAAGGTTAAAGCATGAATATTGTGAGCTAAACCAACAAATTAATTTGTCAAACTTTGACGGGAAATATACTTTTCAAAGGTTGCTTGAGTTTGATGGAGTAGCTGCTCCCGACTATCAGCAGCGTGAGTCAATGTTGGAACTAACTTGCGTGCTTGTAAAGCCATGTGTAGCTGGAGATGAGCAACATACTCACTGAGGTCTTCACGGAATGAGTGATCTGAGAGCTGACTCGTATGGAGGTGCAAGGTGTTCTCCTTCCCTGACGCTGTGTCCTCTATTGACATTAGAAAACTACCATTAGACTTGGGCTCACTTGGGATTTCGCAATGAAGTTTAATCCTTAGGACGCAAATTATTGAGAAAAGTTAACTTGATGGGAATCGATGGTACTGCATTGTCTGATTTCAGGCTAACAAAAATTGACAGCGATTTTCCCTTGCCTCAACGGCCCTGTCCCAAGTTGTTTTCCTGGTAGCGGAGCCCAAGGTTGGTCGCTCGATCCAGAGGGGATGCCGTTCAGCTTGGGTGACCAGCGTCTAGGTGTATTGGGAAAACTGCTGTTGCTATAGCAAGGTTGGTACTCAATGAACTAGAGTCGTAGGATGCTGCTGACCTGTCATTCCCCGGCAGCAGCTTGAAAGTGCATTACGATGGAGCATTGTCAATTTCAGTTTCGTGAAGGTTTAGCGCTGGGGCCAGATGACCCAT
>JAUJON010000117.1 GCA_030447595.1 Thermosynechococcaceae cyanobacterium YX3bin19 | reverse complement strand
TGCCGTTGCGATACTTCCAACTTCATCCTTTGCTTTATTGGAAGAGTCAACTGCGGCTCGTCATCAGAGATTCGCGTTCGCCATCTGAGGCCCTGCGCTTTTTGATAACTCGGAGTTGCGTTGAAGCAGCGCTCCTGATTCCTTTAGCCTTTCGTTGGAACAGGAAATATAAAAAAGTGTCTCCGTGAAGAGATGCTTCATTCATGCGTATTTTAACCATCAGCAATTGCTTTCTCGCTGAATCTCTGGGGTCGGGCTACGTCATCGTTAATTTCTGCCGTCATCTGCGCCAGCGCGGTCACGATGTCGATCTTTACGGGCCGGAGACTTTTGAGCCGTTACCATTTTTAAAGGGAAGAGCCAGAAGTTATCGTCTGGCGCTGGGAATGCTCTTTTTCGCACGTCGCCAGATGAGGCGAAAACGCTATGACATCATCGAGTTTTACGGTGGCGAATCGTGGCTGGCGACCTGGTGGCTGGATAGAATTCCCAGGCGCCGCTTTTTAATCGCCAGCCATTCCAACGGGTTGGAAACTCACTATATTCCCCGATTAGCCAGTTCCATGAAAAGCGGCACTGTGAGCGGCGCCAGGCGCAAGTGGTATCAGCTCGACCAAACCGCTTTATTCGAGCGAAGTTTCACCCACGCCGACGGAATCGTCTCCGTGAGCCGCGAAGATGTGCCTTTCGCGCTCCAGCATCACTATCAGGATGCCGATCATGTGGTGGCGATTGACAACTCTTTGCCCGAAGCGTTTTTAAATCTCCAGGTGAATTTCGAGAGGCCGCCCATCATTGGCTTTTGTGGTTCCTGGATGGAGCAGAAGGGCATGACCGCAATCAGGGGCGCACTCAACCTTGTGCTGCGCGATCATCGGGAGTGGCGGCTTCATTTGGTTGGCGTCGGGAAAGAATTCGACAAAACGACTCAGTTCGACGCGGATGTTTGCGCGCAAATCGAGGTGACGGCTTTTGTGGAAGACAAGGAAGAATTAAGAGCGATTTACCAGCAAATGGCCATTTCTCTGATGCCGTCGCTCACAGAAAGCTTTGGACTGGTAGCGGCAGAAGCGATGGCCTGCGGCTGTGCCTTGATAGCCAGTCACACCGGCTTTGCCGCCGCGCTCGAACATGGCCAGGAAGCGTGGATTCTCGAACAGCCCACTGCGGCTGAATTGGCCGCCGCGATAAGCCATTTGATCGAGAATCCCGCCTTGCGCGAGCAAATTGCCCGCAACGGTTATCAACGGGTGCAGCGCCTGCGCTGGGAACTGGCGACTCAGCAATTGGAAGAAGTCTATACACGCTGGCTCAAGACCAAACGGGAAGCGTTGGCGAACCCCTAAAATGAGATCTGTGCGCTCGACTGAAGGTGGCGCTGTGTTGTGTCGGGCGCTGCTCTTTGATAAACAAATGAGTCGTTACTCTTGTGAACAGGCTGCTCTATCGGCGCTTTCTGTGAACGAGCGAAGAGAGAAAATCGGATTCCATGATTGAAAGCCAGCCTCTGAGAAACGCCAAACTTCCACCGCCTGTTGAGCCAAGTGGCGAGCCAAAACAGCCTCATCTCATCATTCGGCCTTCGTCGGGCTGGGCTGCGCTTAACTTGAGGCAAATCTGGCTTTACCGCGACTTGCTCATGACTCTGGCGCTGCGCGATGTGAAACTGCGTTATCGCCAAACGGCGCTCGGCGCAATCTGGGTTGTGCTTCAGCCGTTGCTGGGAGCGGGAGTTCTCTCCTTTGTGTTCAATCGTGTCGCCGATGTGCCAACGGGCGATGCGCCGGCGTTCCTGTTCGCTTTCGTGGGTATGCTGGCATTCACGGCATTCAGCAGCACACTGACCAAGGCCAGTAGTTCTCTGGTGGGCAACGCGCAACTGGTTTCCAAGGTCTTCTTTCCCCGTTTAGTGCTGCCGCTCTCCACCGTGCTTTCCACTCTGGTGGATTTTGCGGTGTCTTTGACGGTGCTGTTCGTGCTGATGCTGCTTTACCGCATCGCGCCTGGCCCGCAACTGCTGCTGCTGCCGCTCTGGCTGGGGCTGATCTTGTTGCTGTCTCTGGGCTGCGGTCTGATTGCTGGCGCTCTGATGGTCAGCTACCGCGACGTGCAATACGTGTTGCCGGTCGTCGTGAACTTACTGACTTTTGCCAGCCCTGTGGCGTATGCGGCTTCGTTCGCCGCCTCGAAATTACCCGATGGCCTGCAACCGTTTTATTTCATCTTGAATCCTCTGGCGGGTTTGCTGGAAGCGTTTCGCTGGTCGGTGCTGGGTGGGGGCGAAGTCCAATGGGGTTATGTGGCCTACTCCGCTGTGTTCGCGCTGCTTCTCTTCCTGGCCGGAGCTTTTGCTTTCAGAAAGATGGAAAGGAAATTCGCTGATGTCATCTAAAGATATCGCGGTTTCAGTGCGCGGGCTTTCCAAGTCGTATACCATCGCCCACAACGTCGAGAAGCACAGCACAATGGGCGAAGCCATGCTGCACCGCTTTAAAAACCCGCTGCAACGCGCCGAAAAGGAAACCTTCTGGGCACTCAGGGATGTCGAATTTGACATTGAACAAGGCGACGTTGTCGGCATCATCGACGCAATGGCGTGGGGAAAGCGACTTCCTCAAAATCCTCAGCCAGATTACGGAGCCGACAAAGGGTGAGATCAAGCTTTATGGACGGGCAGGTAAATCGTTTATGCTGGCACCGGATTTCATCCCGAATTAACAGGCCGCGAAAAACATTTTCTCAACGGCGCGAGAAGAGAATGCGCCGTGCCGAGATCGATAAGCAGTTCGATGCCATTGTCGATTTTTCGGAAGTCGAAAACTTTTTAGATACACCGGTAAAACGTTATAGTTCTGGATAAGATTAGCCTTCGCAGTGGCAGCACATTTAAACTCTGGAAGATTCTCATTATCGATGAAGTTCTGGCGGTTGGCGACGCTGAATTTCAAAAGAAATGCCTTGTAAAAAAATGCAAGATGTTTCGTCTCGAGAGGGAAAAACAGTGGTTTTCGTGAGCCATAACATATGCTGTGCGAGGCTTTTGCTCCTCAGCAATTTGGTTGAAGCAATGGACAGTTGCTCGATTATGGGCCGACCTCTACAGTAATTAATCTTTATTTAAGTTCCAGCGCGATATCCAAGGTTCATCGATTTAAAGCAAGAGCCACGTCTTCAGTGGTTAGAGACCGTCAAAATTTGTGGTCTTCTTCTTCTCAATAACGGTATGCCTTTGATGCATGGGCAACCTGTTTCTGTTGCGATAAATTTCGAGTCTACCGGTTCTATTCAAGATGTAGTAGTGGGATTGGGAATTTCCACTTGGAAGGTGTCCGCTACTAACTTATGAGAGTCGTTACCTTGGTGGAAACAAGGATATCAACCAAAACATTGCAGGCACGATAAGCGCTCAAATGGAATGTTATTTGCATCCAGCCAGTATTCATTGGATATCGCGCTTTCACAGGAGATACTGAGGTTATAGACTATCTTCCTGCTTGTTCCATCATAGAAATTTTGCCAGGCCCGAACACTCCGCATGGGCTATACGATACTTTTGCGTCTGTGCGATTGCCGGCGGGAATGGAATTGGGTGACCACGCAATGAAGGGCGACCAAATGAACTGGCCATCATTATCGATTTTAATCCCCTCTTTTCAATCAAGGCCATTACATCGAGAGGACGATTCCCAGCATTCTTCAACAGAATTATCCAGGAGATCTACAGATCGTCGTATCTGATGGCGGTTCTAAAGATAAGCACTGTAGAAGTCCTGAAAAATACCCTCAAATTACCCGTGGTCTGAACCGGATAAAGGCTTCGCGGATGCCGTCAACAAAGCGCTATCGCTGCCAGAGGAGAAATATGAGATCCTCGTGCTATTATCGATTTCACTTCAGTGCGCATTCGATACCGCAATAAGAGTTCTGTTGAAAGGCAGGACTGGATTGTGACGGGTGGCGATGTCCTGAGCGCAGAGTGACGCCCATGAAATTAGGATCGTCATAGTGCTGTATTGCCTGAAAACCTGGCAGATTTTGATTGTCATGGGCATTGCACAGCACGCGACTTTTGTAGTGCGGCGTGAAGCCATTGATAAGGTTGATGGCTTGCGAGACAACGTAGATCAATGTGCTGATTTTGATCTGTAGATACCGGGTATTGCATTTATCAAGGTTTGATGTTGCCGGACTATCTCATGCCCATCAGATACACATTCGGCACAGCGCACCCAGAGCATGGCCTCGCTAACCAGGGGTTGACAGCCTCTGCCCGGTTGTCGAGAGTTGCAAAGCCGATGAGAAGTATGCGCGAGTTCACAGTGCCCGATGAGGTTTACAAAGAATTCCGCAAGCTGATGGAGTTGTTTTGGAACAAGATTGCAGGCAGAAGAGGAATTTTGAAACCAAACGCATTGCGCGAGATAATCAAAGGCATGGAGATGTATGGTCTGAAAACCTGCGTAATGAGGCTCGCGCCATTATCAGGGAGTCCGGCGAGGAAGACTTTCTGCTTACCGCTGCGCGAAACAACTCGCGTCAGAACGCGCCGGTGTCAACTGGTCAATCGTCGCCCTCGTCCTTAAGTGAAGATGATAGGCAGAAGATAATAATGACGATGTCGATTGGGTGGCGCTGATAAGGATGTAGTGGATCAGTTTGTGGACACTCGGGGTTGTCGTAACCAGTGTTGCGCGTTTGGGAAGCAAAAGTTTTAAGAGAGTTTGTTAATTATGATACAGAATTCATCCAATGAGTCCTCAAAGTCTTATTTTTGGAATTAGCCGCATATGGGAGTCATCTTTTAGATCGACTTCCCATTGAGCGCGAACCTCAACCCTGGAATATGCACTGGGCCGGTTGTCTCCAGCATTGGAACAGATGAGTGTCAGAAATTGCCGCTGTTGCAAAATTCACCAAGCCGGCAGTTGATCGAAACCAGATAGCACACCGGGTGTGGGTCTTAACTCCATTGGTATGTTAGCGGATCGCTTCACAATTTGATTATCAAGGAGTGGTGTTTGCGGAATAAAGGGACACGAGATGAAGCCAAGGCAAAAGCATTTTTGAGCAGCAGACCTCGATATTGTCGAGGCGATGTCTCAGACGCGCCCTGGCAGTTCTGCCATGAACTCGAAGATTACTCATATTAAAGGGGATGCGCTCGCCACCTCCTGGAGCGAGGCTTTACGGACTCCTTACAACCAACCTACCCTGTGGGAGTCACAAGAAACGCGAAGTATGTCAGTAACATAAAGGAACTTCCGGCGGAAGAGTTGTTAATCTTATATCGAATGGTTCTCATACGGTAACATCCGCCGCAATGAATACATTCAGCTTTGCGAAGAACTTTATTGGGAACTTTGATCATTTCATTCAATTTTAGATGTGTCGGATGATGTAATGCCATGACTGACAAACCAATTGATATCGTTTTCGTGGCCAGTTGCCAGCCGGAAGCCGCATCTGAATGCTTGAATGTTGCTGCACAGAGACAACGCGATAAGTGTAAAGGCGGAGTTTTATAGTTGCACTTCCTGCAATAACGCAATGGAAGAACTTATCGAATCCCTGCGGGAAATGTCATCGATACACTTCCCCCCTCGCTTGTCTGAGCCAATGGAATAATTTCATGGTGATTCTATGAATCCTACTTGCAGCATCATGGGAAGATGCTCCATGGGATCAAAGACACACTGACTCGCTCCGCCCACGAACACGAAATAAGAAGAATGTGGGGTTGCTGGGCGCCAAACGAAAATCAGGCGTCAATGCTGTATTGGATATAGCGGCTGCTCCGGCCTGGCGTATAGCTCGCGTTATTAATTACTGATGAGCGATAAGGGATGAAAATTGGCACAAAACAGTGCGTCTGGAGTCTTTCTGTCAGAAATATCCTATTGGCCAGAGTGAAAAGGCCCTATGTGCCCGTTTCACATAGGAGACGTGTATCTTTACTCGACGTTAGCCAAATCACTGCTGTCTTATCAGCGGCGGGAATTCGGTTAAGTTTTTTACCAAACCTCAGCATGCTTTCTCATCCCCACCAGCTTCCGTTATGATGCGATACCTTGCATAGCATCTCCTTTAAAACCCTATTTAAACTCAACACTGCGATATGACCTGGTTAAAGAAATAGTGCGACTTTCACCCGAAGAATACAAACCAGATTGTGGTCTTCCGCGCTCTTTATTGGTTTATTACAAATATTGTTTGTTAACTTTGCATGGGATTTCGTCTTCTTGTGGTACCAGTCGATGGAATTAGAAATGCTACGCGCGCTTGCTGAAGAAATGGATCAGCATATCAACTTTTTCGACCACCATCTCGATGAGGATAAAGCCGTATTAATTTGTCCTGATGCTCAAACATCGGCCAACATGAGACAAATCCCTGCTTACTTTGGGAAGAGTTGGCAGTCAAACTAAAAGAACGGGGCTTTCAGCCAATTACAAACTTAGGCCCTACGACAAAGGCGATTAGCGGCACTCAGGGAGTTAAGATTCCTCTTGAATTGGTGTTACCCCAGCCGCTACGGTATTAGGTAGAGTCATCGCCAACCGCAGTGGATTATGCGATCTTATGGCCGGATTTGCCGCTCCAATTCACGGTGCTATATCCCTGGCAGGCTGGGGGCGGCTCTATGTTTGATGGAGCCAATTCAGGGCTATGGATTACACCACTGCGGTGGAAATTACCGTTGACGTGGATCATTTGGAGACTACTCGAATGCCGTTTTGGAGAGTTACAATATGGAGAGGGGATAAGATCGCGGAACTGAAATTGATAATGTCAACTGCTTTGAATCTCGTTCAACGGACTGAGTTTCATCTGCATTTGATAGCTATAGAGATTAAATTCTATACCGTTATGGCAAAAGTAACTCAATCATCGGGCGGAATGGGGGAACATGGAGAAAACTTATCCATTATGATCCCGACTTACAATTGTGCTTCTTACCTCAAAGAAACTTTACTCTCTTTGAAAGCACAAGGAGATATTTTAGACCAGGCGCACATCGAAGTTGTGGATGATTGCTCCACGAAAGACGATCCAGAAGCAGCGATTCGCGAAGTTTGGGGAGAGCGTGTTGCGTTTCACCGTCAACCTCAAAACGGCGGTGCCATTAAGAATTTCAACTCCTGCATCGACCGAGCACAGCGAGAGTGGATACACATCCTGCACGGCGATGATTTCGTATTGCCGCTTGCCTACCAGGAATTCGCACAGTGCCTCCGTTCCTGCCCTCAGGCAACCACAGTATTTACCAGGTCGCTGTTTATTGACAAAGAGAGCTTTTGGATGGGTGTGACACCAATGTTGGGTTCCTCAAATCGCGGCATACTGGAATATAGTCCTGAAATGTGGTCAAGTTGCCCCGTTCAATTCGCGGGAATTCTTTTATCCAAGTCGGCTTTGAATTCCGTGGGTCGATTCAACTCGAATTTTTCCCATGCCGCCGACTGGAATTTGTGGTGGCGCATCGCTAAAACGGAGCAGGTCGCCTTCTCCAATACCTGTGTCGGGGCGTATCGGATTTTTGAAGGCAACCACTCTTCCACGTTGAAGAGATCGGCACGCAATTTAGCCGAGTATTTGGAACAGGTCGGAAATATCGCAGCATCGGTGCGGGAAACTTCTGGTCATAATGTGGAAACCGATCATCTATACCGCTTCATCTATTCAGAGGCAATCAACCAATGTCATCAATATATCGATGACCCCAGTGCCTTTAGAGCGAACATGAGAGTTCTAAAGCGGTTTCCCCCTGCTGTCAGAGATAAAACTACAATCTTAAAACTCAGGATAAAGCATTTGCGCCGACTTGTTTTAGGAAACAGAGGGCCTCACTAAGTGCCAAGAATGTATGATGGTTGAGCAGAATACAGGATTTGAATGAATGTTTCAATAATTATCTGCACCTATAATCGAGCCGAAAGTCTTCGAGAAACCTTGCTGGCGATGAGGCAGGTTTTCATTCCTGCGGGTTTGCAATGCGAGTTATTGGTGGTAGATAATGCATCGACGGACAATACAAAAGAGGTTGTTGAATCAGCACATCTGCCTCATTTGCTCGTTCGTTATATTCACGAAACAAAACGCGGGAAGTGTCACGCCTATAATACAGGTATGGCTCAAGCCCAAGGCGACATTCTTCTGTGGACGGATGATGATGTGCGTCCTCCACAGAACTGGATTGAGGGGATGTGCCGACCCATTTTATCTGGAGAGTTTCATGCCGTTGCGGGTGGTGTTAAAATGGCGCCCCATCTTGAACGGCCCTGGATGACGATGATGCACCGGTCGTGGCTGGCTGAAACCACACGCCTGGATGCTGAATCTCCAGAGGATATGGTGGGGGCGAATATGGCCTTTTCCAAACAGGTGCTTTCTAAAGTGCCTGCGTTCGACACAGAATTAGGGCCAGGTGCGTTGGGTTTTGCAGACGATAGTTTATTCTCATGCCAGTTGAAGCTGGCGGGGTATCACATTGCATCGGCATTAGACGTAGTTGTTGAGCACCACTTTGATCCATCAAGACTATTGCGTTCAAACTTTTTGGACTTAGCGAAGAAGTTCGGGCGCACTCAGGCTTACGTTTACTATCATTGGCAGCACAATGTCATTCCATTACCCCACCTGCGTATGAATAAGCGAATTTTGCAGTTGGCGGTTCAAGTCGTGGCCCATCCCAAAGACTCTCGAATTTCGGAAGGAATTTCACCAGCAGAGGCAGAACTGCAACGCGAGTTCCATTTTTACAAGCAGTATCTTGTGGAGCGGAAGCGGCCTCACAACTACCAAAAGTTCGGTTTAGTGAAATTGCCGTTGTCAGAATAGAACACAGAATCCCCATGAATACAAATCAGGAGACAGCCGTTCCAACGGTTGCGATTTGCATCCCAACTTACAATCAGGCTGCATACCTCAGTAAATCTATTGCGAGTGCTTTGGCACAAACTTATCCGAGCGTGGAAGTGTGGGTGTCGGACGATTGCAGCACCGATACGACGCCCGAAGTCGTGCAGCGTCTTCAGCAAGAGTTTCCCGATTTGCGCTATCATCGCCAGGAACGTAATCTGGGCATTAGCTCCAACAACAACTGGCTGCTCTCGCAACCAAAAACAGAATTTATCGTGCGCCTCGATTCGGATGACCTGTTGCACCCTCATTACGTCGAGAAACTTGTTCCTCTTTTAGAAAAGAATCCACAGGCCGGTTACGCACATTGTGCCGTGCAGGAAATTGATGATCGTGATGAACCGCGCCGTGTAAGGCGGTTAGGGCGTAGAGGAGAGTATCAAAATGCGGAAGAGTCTTTACGCGCGTCCGCATGGGGATATCGAGTTGCTGCTAATATTTGTATGTTCCGCAGAGAAGTTCTCGAACAAACGAATTTTTATCGCGCTGAGGTTGTTTATACACAAGACTGGGATTTAGCCGTTCGTATTGCTGATGCAGGATGGGGAAACGTTTATGGTGACGATGTATTAGCCTCTTATCGATCTTGGGGCGATGCCGCAAATATTCGCTCTAAACGCAAATATGATGAAATTGAAGGCTGTGTCCAAATCTTTGATGAAAGCCTGCAGCCTGCCTTTCAAAAACGTGGCTGGTCTCTCACCCCTATCAACAAGAGTCGGAAGAGCATGGCATTAGGGTATGCCGTCGTGCTGGACGCACCTTACTTCTCGCCTGAGGAGTGCAGATCACTTATCGAGGTATTGAAAAGGCTCGGCAACTCTCCACAGTTGTCCCTCCAAATGAAAATGTCGCAACTTGGATTAGGGTTTGTCATCCGGCTCAAGTATCGGCTGCGTCTGGCACTGCGCGATTTGGCAAAAGCAATTATTGGAAGAATATCGGCTTTCCGCTCGTAATTGCATTGTTGTCAGATTAAGCCCCATCGAGTCGAAAGCGAGACCCAGAACATAACTGGATTCGCTATAAACCATGACAATTTCCGTTCTTGTTCCCACTTATCGCCGCCCTCGAGAGCTGGCTCGTTGTTTGGAAGCCCTGAAAAAGCAGTTGCGTCCCGCAGATGAAGTTATTGTGGTGGTTCGTGACAGCGACGAGGAAACCCGCCAATTCTTGCGGGATTACCAGCACCAGCCTCTGCCATTAAAAACGGCGACGGTCGGCGAGACCGGCGTGATCGCTGCGATGAACGTGGGGCTGGGCGCGGCTCATGGGGAGGTGATCGCGCTGACCGATGACGACGCGGCGCCGCTCCCCGACTGGCTCGAACGCATCGAAGCCCATTTTTTGAGTGATGACGGCATTGGCGGTGTCGGAGGGAGCGATATTATCGGCTTTCTCAGGGGCGCGAGCACGGATGTCGGGAAATTGAGATGGTGGGGCCGCATTTCCGGCAATCATCACATCGGCGTGGGCGAGGCGCGAGAAGTGGATGTTTTGAAAGGCGTCAACTGCGCTTATCGCGCCGCGCCACTGCGAACAAGGGGTTTCGATACGCGAATGCGCGGGGAGGGCGCTCAGGTGCATTGGGAATTGAGTCTGGGGCTTTCGCTCAAACGCGAGGGTTGGAAGTTGATTTACGACCCGTCCGTGACGGTGGAGCATTTTCCGGCCCAGCGGCACGATAAAGATCAAAGAGTCTTTTCCTCTGCGGCGCATTTCGACATCGTGCATAATGAAACCCTAATTTTGCTCGAACATTTCTCCAGACCGCAGCGAGTGGTTTTTCTATTTTGGGCCATTGTCACCGGCACCGGAGGAGCGCCTGGGCTGTTGCAGCTTCTGCGTTTGACGGCCAAGAGAGACACCAAGGCGCTCCAAAAATTCCTGGCCAGTTATTCGGGAAGAATAGCTGGTCTGCGCTCCTTTCTCAGGGAGTCGAAAGGAGTAGGGACATGACACGTCATGTCCGCCGTCTCCTGGAGACGGCGCATC
>JAUJON010000116.1 GCA_030447595.1 Thermosynechococcaceae cyanobacterium YX3bin19 | reverse complement strand
ATAATCAAAGGGACCGTCATAAAAGGCAGATCTGTTAATATAATTTCAGATATTGACTATTGGGTGGCTTGTCCGATTGTTCGAGATGCAACGAAAGTTTTAGAACTAATCTCCAGCTTCACTCAAAACGACTATCTATTTGGAAGCATGAGGGCCGTGGGGCTTAAAGTCGATAATCTTCCATTATCAGACGGCGGCCTAAATAATTCTCTCACAACGTACTTATATACAACAGATATAGGAGGCCTATACTCAAAGAAATCCACTAATAAATACATAAACCATATTCACAATAATGTTTATGAAGAATATAAAATTAGTGTTCACAGATTAAGACACACGCTTGCTCTTCAATTTAGCCGTGTTAATCTTGGCCTTCCCTTTATCAGTTTTCATCTGAAACATGTACATAATATGTACTTAAAAAGAGAAGCCCTAAATAATGTAACTTTATCGTATGGAGGGATTGGTAAAGAGGTCTTCTTTAATGGGTGTGATTCAAAATTACGCACCTTGAAATAGTGCAAGAATATTATTTGGCCGCTGAGGAATCTCAACCGTGATTGCGGTAAAATCGGACCTTAAACTGGGTAGTATACGTGCCCTTTCGGCATGTTCCACCACACTTTCCCGAAGGATATTCGGCCTCGATTTTTGGCCGCGTAATTTTGAAACGCACCCTCTTTAATGCTACTGCGATGCAAACGGCTAACCAAGAAGTGGTTTATGCTACTTATCATCCTGATTCGCCGGTTGCAGGTCCTGATGCGGATAACTTCAAAAAAAGGCGTAAGGAATTCTTCACAGGCTGGTTGGCAGCAGGTATATCAGTGGAAGACGTTTTAAATGATTTAGCAAGCAAGGGTTTACCTTTTGTTGATGTAGGTCTTGGAAACTGCGGTGGAAGAAAAAAGATTGAGCAGATAGACGGCTCTAGTGTTGATCCACCTTGTATAGGGCAATTAAAATGCAACCCAATGCAGTGCAAGAATGCTGTTATTACCAAAATGCATCTTCCAATATGGCGGAAAATGTTAGAAGAAAATTTAAAGAGATTAAACGATCCCCTTATGGCTCATGCAAGACCAGAGATTGAAAGACATATAGTTGAGGCAAGAAACGTGTTGCAATCACTAGATGAGAAGTCTATATGAAAGAAGCAGTTCCTGCATTTGTGTTTAAACACGCTGCATGTGAGAAGGATTGGATTTCGGAACACGATACACTAACCACATTTGGACTAACCCTGCCGTTTAACGAAACGAATCAAGAGGACTGGTGGTTGCTGAACCATAAGATAAGACAGGCCTTTGATGGTATTGAAAAAGAGGTCAAGTCGCTCATACAGGCAGGAAGTTTTCCAAGAAAAAGCATTATATCATGGGTACAACTCGCAAAAAGACTAGATTGCGACAGGGCCAATTTTACGCACCCTAAAAGGATTCAATGGACAACCAAGCGAAGAAAGGCGATTGAAGAACTAATCAAGAATACCAAAAAGAATGTTGAATACAAAGAGGAGGAAATTACAAACGCAATTACGTCTCTACAGGATCGGTTGGATAAACAACGGTCCCAAACTGCTCATTGGTTTGAAAAATACAAGGAGAAAGAAGCCATAAGTAATGAAATGCTAACTCTACTGGAGAATAAAAGCATTGAAATAGAAGAGCTTAATCGTATAATAAGAGCACTGAAAAATAAGACAGACACCGAAACCAAAGTAATCAAACTAGAATAAAGACAATATGAACACTGACAATCACGGTGAAAGGCAGTACCTTAATTTGATGAGGGAGATACTCAAACAAGGAGTGAAAAAGGAAGATCGAACTGGCACTGGCACCATATCACTATTTGGGAGGCAAATGAGGTTTGACTTGGAGCAAGGTTTCCCCCTACTTACTACAAAGAAGCTTCATATACGCTCTATCCTCTACGAACTTCTTTGGTTCTTGAATGGTGACACTAATATTAAATATCTAAATAACAACGGCGTCACTATTTGGGATGAGTGGGCCAATGAAGAGGGTAATTTAGGTCCCGTTTACGGCAACAGTGGAGACGGTGGCAAACACCGGATGGGAGTGAGATAGATCAAATCTCAAAGGTCATTCATCAAATCAAGACCAATCCCAATTCCCGTAGATTGATAGTCAGTGCAGGGACTGTGGCAGATGTTGATCAGATGGCTCTTCCGCCCTGTCACACTCTTTTTCAATTTAACGTCTCTAACGGTAAGCTTTCATGCCAGCTTTACACCAGAAGCCAGGATTATTTTTTGGGGACTCCGTTCAACATAGCATCATATGCTCTGCTTGTACACATGGTAGCACAACAATGTGATTTAGGCGTTGGAGACTTCATCTGGACAGGAGGAGACGTACATCTATACCTCAATCATCTTGAACAGGCCCAATTACAACTCACCCGTGAACCTTACCTTTTCCCTAAATTGGTAATCAAGAGGAAACCGGAATCGATTTTTGATTATGAATTCAAAGACTTCGAAATTCAGAACTATCAAGCCCATCCAAGTATAAAGGCACCAATATCAGTTTAGATAGTCATTGAAAAGGTATGGATGGCGGTTGATGAGTTGAGCGGATTAGTCGCCATTTACCTGCCTTTTTAAACATTGGGTCCTACCTCTTAGCTTAGCAGTTACAATGCCATTCATACTGAATAATCCGGAGCAAAGTGAACAGTGAAATCCGGATTACGTATTCATGCCTTAGTAGAACTACCGGTGCCCTAAATAAAGGCTACAATACACAGTTAAAAACTGCTGATTACGGAAAATAGTGGCTAACGTACTATGTGTCAATGTAATCATCACATTTTTGGTATGACAAAGCATTTCGGCGTGCCTTTCAACATCGCCTCTTATGCCCTGCTGACGATGATGGTCGCGCAGGTGTGTGACCTGCAGCCCGGCGAATTCATCTGGACCGGCGGCGACACACACCTGTACCTTAACCACCTCGAACAGGTAGACCTGCAATTGTCGCGGGAATTGCGGCCCCTGCCGCAGATGCGGATCAATCCGCTGGTGAAGGATATATTTGGCTTTACCTACGAAGATTTTAAGCTGGAAAACTACGATCCGCACCCGGCCATCAAGGCCCCGGTTGCCGTATAACGGGCATGTCTGCAAGAATTTCCCGCTTCACGCTGGCGGCTGCCTGGCTGCTGATGGCAGCCGGTTTGTTCGGTTGCCGGGTAAACCGCACCCGGCAAACGCCTATTTTCACGGCCGAAAACTACTGCTACGTTACCCCTCCCGCCGCCGTCTATTTTGATTCCCTCTGGACGGAACGGCTGACCCGGGATACCACTTTTTCCCCCTCGGTCCGGCGTCGGTTTTCGCAGCGGGCCCGGAGTGTGGCGGCCGACATCGGCGTTGAGGCGGTGCTTTCGGCGTGGCTGCAGACCAGGCAGGATCTGGAGAAAAACTCTTCTGAGCCGGACCGGATCAGGCTGCTGGTCCTCCGGCAGGAAATATCGGACCGCATCCTGCTGGCCACGCAGGAACTGACTTCGGTGCTGGCAGAAATAGAGTGTGAAAGGGCCCGGGCCAATGAACTGAAAAACTACCTCGAACAGGGAATAGACCGGCGGGTGACCCGGCTTACCGTTTATTCGGTGCTGGCTGGTGCCCTGTCAACAGTGGTGTCGGGAACGCTGGCCATCTTCGGCGCGGATGATGTATACATTGAAACACCGGCCATGGCGGGTGCGGTACTGAGCGGCTACTGGGCCATCCGGGCGCTGGGGGGCTACGAAGAAGCAGAATTCCTCCACCGGCGCAACCACCTGACCGATATTCAGGAAAATCCCCCGGTCTCAAAAGTGTATCCTCCCATGGTCTGGCATTTTCTCACGCGGGAATTTGAGCCCGATAAACAGTCCCAGACGGTACGCGAGACGATTCTGGAACGCTGGAAAGAGCTTGACCTGCTGGATGATGAGGGCACTGAGGAGCGCGAACAAAACAACCGCCTGCTTTTTGGCCCCGGCGGCAGGTATAACCTTACGGGAATCAACCGGAGAATCAGCCTGATCGAAGTGCTGCAGAATGAAATCATCATCATGAATCAGGAGCTGAAGCAACTGCAGCAGGAGCTGATTCTGGAGAGGTGAAGAGGTGGATGGCTGAATGGCTGGATTGCCGCATTGTTGTGTGGCTGCATTATAAACGGTCAGCCATTTTACATTGTGGTAATCAATCAAAGTGGTCAGCCTCCTTCGATTGCTGGTAATGAACATGACTATACGGCAGCGAGGCTCGAAGCGTCAGCCTTTGGCGTTGGCGGCCCGCTGACCGGAATAGTTGATGTTCACTGTTGTTTTCATTCATTTCAGTCAGCTTTTTGCCTACTGTCATAAATGCTCAATAGTATGATCACATCTCCCTTAATTCTATAAATCAATATATTGTGTGGAGAAAGGACTAATTTTCGTAGGCCTTTCTTCTTATCTGACTCTGCCCCAAGCTGGGGAAATATTTTCAACAGTTCTAACTTGTCATGCACCTTCCCGACAAACTCATCAGCTACTTTTTCTGACCACCCAACTTTCAACTATTCTACAATGGCTTTATACCTGTCTCTGGCGGATTTTAACCAAATTATTTGCTTAGCCATTTTATCGCTTCTTGCTTTACCTCATCGTGGGAAATATAATTATCCTCATCTTCGCTTTCCTTCAAAGCCGAATCTATTTCTTCTTTTTGCTTATCTGTAAGTGTATCCCAAAAATCCTCTGTTTCTTTCTCTTTAGGATAATCTTTCAACAGATGATAAACCTTTTTCAACAATTCCTCATTTTCTATCTCATCAATCAGATGATGAAAGCTGGTTTTTATTTCTTGTATTGTCATTGTTGGTATCTTTTGGTTTGATGTCACAACTTAGGCTGTGTCTGATGAATCATTTCACAGGGTAAAATCGGCCGAAAAAGTGCCTCCTATTGCATCAAACTTCCTGATCGGGGATTCACCAGACACAGCCTAACACAGTTTATTCGATTTTTATTCTTTCTAACAACAGCTAATGTACCGACTGCTGCCGCATACCGTAGCCTTTGCTGATCATTGTGCCCAGGTAGGCAAGGTTGTCGGACAGAAGGGTGTTATGGCCAGTCATTTCTTTTTTATTTATCAATTGGGTATAGCGGTTTAGTGGCAGTCGTATTTCTAATGAAGATCATTGCATCAAAACAATTAGGCAATATACCTGTAGCAGTACTTCCATGATAGCGGATGGTTTGAGGGCTTTCTAACCACTTATTTAACAATGTATCTGCTGTTGCTGTTTTGAAATCAATATATACAATTGGCTTATTTAGTTGATTGATTATATCTGTAAAACTGCCTTTTTCTACTGTTGGTAAGGTTTGTACACCCAGCTTACGCGGACTTCCTCCCAAACCAGTATAAGTACCTGCCAGGCAGTCAAACCCAATCGCATATACTTGTTTGCCATAAATCCTTTTTAAATAAGAACCCATCGAGGCATCTTTGTAACCGGGATAACCTCCTTGGGAAATATGTGCGTTATGAGCCCACAACACTATTTTGCTGTTTGGTCCCTCTTGATCTAAAATCCATTTTACATTGATGGCCATCGAGCTGTCCCGGCTTTGAGTTAGTTGCCGGTAGGAAACTTTTCCTTGTTTAACTTTATCATATGCCTTCCGCATCTGGTAGTGTTGCCTCAGGATATTGGCATGTTGTAAAGAAAGCTGCCATGCTTTCTCGGAGGTTAAAGATTGGTAATGATTTTTGTTCTTTTGTAAAACAAAGTCTATCTTTTCTATAGTAGCAGAGTCCGCTACATACATGATTTTTTCTTGTTTGTTAGCTATTGAAGGACTGCTGGCAACCAAGGTCTGATAAAAATCCTGGTCTGTTAACTTAAAAAAGGTCTTTAGTTCTTCCATTGCATCGTATCCTTGCTGCATATCAATCCCAAAGAATTTAATCTTTTCATTAGCGTTTAATTGTCTAATATTATAGGCTCTCATCCAATTTATCATTGCCAGTACCTCTTGGGTTTGCCAGGGCCACACATAGAGAGAAGTTAGTAGTTGTTTAGCTTCTCCTTTACCATGCAACACGTAGGCATTTAATAAGCTACACAAGGCAAAGTTCTCCTCAATGCCAAATAAACGGTACCCTTCCTGCTCAACTAAGTATTCTAGCAACCGGTGTTTGGCTTTGAAAAACTCACTTGTACCATGAGTAGCTTCTCCGAGAGAAATTATTCGCTTATCTTTTAGAAGAACTGAAAGAAATTGTAAATCATTTGTTTCCGATCCTGGTTCTATAGTTGTCAACAAAGTTGTTTTTGAAGCTAGTGCATCTCTAATCAGAGTTTCATCTGATGGAAATAACCAAACTAGTAGCCACAATAGTAGGATAAGAAAACGCATATTTTTTTATTAATTGGCCATAACGGACCGCGGCTATGCGGCGGCATAGCTGCCGTATAGGTGTGGTTATGTGCTGTATTTCTTTTCATTGTTTAGTATTTGTTCTACCCACGAAATCCGTTCTGCAATTTCTTCTTTTTCATTGTCATAAAATGCTTGTTCGAATTTCTTTATAATCTTGTCAGAGGTCAGCCAAGTTTTGAATTCTTCAATATGGTTTGTGTTTTTCTCTATGCTGTCTATGAAATTATAGTCGAACAAATTTTGTCGTTCTTCAAATATGTATTTTGTCAAATGTTTTATAGAGGCAAAGCTGTCATTGGTTTCCCAAACTTGTAGTACTTGGGAAAAGTCAGGGTAAAAATTAACAA
>JAUJON010000115.1 GCA_030447595.1 Thermosynechococcaceae cyanobacterium YX3bin19 | reverse complement strand
TCGGGCCCGCTTGTTTGGCAACGTCATTGACGAGGTACTTTGGGGGCTCACTGTCCTGTGGCTGTCATGCGCCTGCTAAATCTCCCCAGGGAGATGCACCACATCCTAGTGCCCATTGACAGCTTGTCGTATCAGGCAGCCCAAGGTGCGGTTTGCGCAAATTCTGGCTGATGAGAATCAGGCCCAAGTGAAGTTGTTACATGTGTGCAATCGCAGAACTTCAGCCAACCGAGTTGCCTGGATCAAGTCGCAACTGGCTTTACTCGTCTCCAAGTGGGCACCGGAGAACGAATTTGAGATTCAAGTCACCCCCAGCGACGATATCGTCAGAACCGTTCTGCAGCAAGCAAAAGGGGTTGACCTGGTGGTGCTGCGATCGCGGCGGCAGCGAACTGAAGCAGGGCTGGCAATTAGTGATGTCACCACCCGCATGACCCAGCAACTAGATTGTTCAATCGTCATGTTGGGAGAACCTCATTCAGGTTAACGCGCGCCGGACTCCAGGTATGGCGAGCCCCAACTATATGGCACTCATTACTCTAGGGTGAGTACTTTGCCATCTCCGTGCTCAATTCCACCGGGAGACAAGTTGTTTTGTTAAGCTAGACGGGCTAAGAATTTCGCTGTATTACTAAATATTCATGGGTTATAAAGCCAATATTGCCTTTTCTCACTTAGGCTGCGAAAAAATCGCATTGACACCGAGCATATGCTGGGCCTGCTGGCGCAAGCTGGTATGAGGTTGATACCGATGAAGAACTGGCAGACTACGTCGTGGTCAACACCTGTAGCTTTATCCAGGCAGCGCGGGAGGAATCGGTTCGTACCCTGGTTGAATTGGCAGAGGCAAATAAAAAAATTGTGATTGCGGGCTGTATGGCGCAGCACTTCAGGAGCAACTGCTAGAAGAGTTACCAGAGGCAGTTGCTCTCGTGGGTACCGGTGATTACCACAAAATTGTGGAGGTGATCAACAGGTTGAAGCTGGCCAGCGGGTGAGCAGGTTTCGGCAGAACCCACCTATGTTGCGGATTACACCCCGCTACCGCATCTACTGAAGGTGTAACACCTGCGGTGGCCGAAGGCTGTGACTACCGCTGTGCCTTTTGTATCATTCCCACCTGAGGCAATCAGCGATCGCGCTCCATTGAATCGATTGTGGCGGAAGCCCAGCAGTTAGCCGCTGAAGGGGTGCAGGAACTGATCTTGATCTCTCAGATTACGACTAACTACGGCCTTGATCTTTACGGTATTGAACAGTTGGTGGAACTGCTGCTGGTGCTCCGGCCAGGTAGATGTTCCCTGGATTCGCTTACACTACGCCTATCCCACAGGTCTCACCCCGGCAGTCCTGCGAGCGATGCAGGAGACGCCTAATGTGCTTTCTTACCTGGATTTACCCTTACAGCACTCCCACCCGCAGGTCTTACGAGCAATGAACCGTCCCTGTAGAAGCAAGTGAACGACAGTATCATCGAGCGGATCAAAACTGCCCTACCGGATGCCGTGCTCCGGACAACCTTCATTGTGGGATTTCCCGGTGAAACCGACAGGCACTTTGAACATTTGTGCCAATTTGTCCAGCGTCACAAGTTTGACCACGTGGGGCGTCTTTACCTTTTCCCCCGAGGAGGGGACCCCAACCTACGGCTTACCCGGACCAACTGTCTCAATCTGTGATGGAAGAGCGACGTGATCACTTGATGACCCTGCATACCGATCTCCCCTCGGAACAATCAAAAGTCCGTGGGTCAAATTGTCAATGTGCTGATTGAGCAAGAAAACCCAGAAACAGGGAACTGATTAAGGCGATCGCCTCGCTTCTCTCCTGACGTAGATGGACTGGTCTATGTGCAGGGACAGGCACGCCTCAGGGCAATTGTGCCGGTAGCCATTACCCAGGCGGATGTTTATGACCTCCGCGGTCACGTTGCTACAACCGCCGACCTGCTGCAGAATCAACCGTTGGTCTTACATTAAACCAACTGGTGGGCGCTCCCCCCCTCGTTTAAACAATTCAACTCCCCTCTACCTGGGCTTTGATACTCCCTCGCAGAGAGGGCGTCCTCAACTTCACTTGCATCGCTCAATTGCACCTTCATTAGCCAGCCAGATTCATAGGGATCTTCCCGTTAGCTGCTCCGGTGCATCAATTACGACGTCATTGCGCTCAATCACAGTACCGGAAACTGGGGAATGAGGTCTTCGACCGCTTTGACAGATTCCACGGTACCAAAGGTCTCGCCTTTCGTGACGGTAGCGCCAGCTTCAGGCACTTCAACAAAGACAATGTCGCCCAGTTGGTCTACGGCAAAGGCACTAATGCCAATCGTGGCGATGTCGCCATCCACTTTGACGTACTCATGGGAGTCGAGAAACTTCAAGTTTTCAGGATAAGTGATGTTCATCTTGCGGCCTCACTTTTAGGTTGCATCGGGGCTATGACTGGCTCTTGCAGGAAGTATTTCCATACTGAGTCTAGGGGAATAACGCCCATGAAAGGTTGCTCGATTTAGGTTTTTTAGAGTCATGGCTGTCAACCAGCAAGCTTACTCGCACGCCGGTAGAAGGGCCGGGGACAACAACGGCTGGATAAGCTTTGCTACGAATTTCACTTCTAACGCCTGACCGGGTTGTGCCAGGGAAGTGGGCACGTAGGCCAGGGCAACGCTCGCCCCAGCGTTGGGGCAAAGGTGCCACTGGTAACAACCCCAACAGACTTACCCCGTAAACAAAACGGAATAACCGTGGCGGGCAATGTGCGCCCCTGCATTTGCAAGCCTACCAGTTGTCGCTACCCCAGTTGCTGCTGCTCTAAAAAACTGAACGACCGATAAAATTGCCCTTGTCCCAGTGAACTACCCAGCCTAGACCTGCTTCCGGGGCGTTGTTGTCTCATCAATGTCTTGCCCATAGAGGGCCATTCCGCTTCTAAACGCAAGGTATCTCGTGCCCCCAGACCGCAAGGGGTAACACCCCGCTTCAGGAGCGATCGCCACAGGTAGCTGCCCACCTCTGGACCCACCAGCATCACTTCAAACCCGTCCTCTCCGGTATAGCCTGTGCGGGCAAAAAAGCAGGCTGATCTGAATCGTTGCTTCTTGGTGACTAAAGGGTTTAATCCGGGTTAAGTCTTCTGAAGTCAGAGATTGAGATGAGCGACGGCTTGAGGGCCTTGGACCGCGATCAAGTTTGTGTGAGGGAAAGGTCTTGGAGTTCCACCTGCGCTGAATCAAGATGAGCCAATAACCAAGCTTTATCTTTGGCGGTGGTAGCAGCATTGACCAGCAGTCCGTGCTCTTGAGCGTCTGCATCGCACCCCTGGTAGTAAAAAATGATGTCATCTAAAATACCGGCCTGGGAGTTGAGTAGAACAGTGTAGCGGGCCTTGCCTACCCCCAAACGACTTAAATCTGATGGCACCAGGGTTGAAGCTGCGCGCTACTAAATTTTTTCCCCCGCAGCGCAAACTTACCCATATGGGAAATATCAAACATCCCTGCCCGCTGCCGCACGGCCTGGTGCTCCACGCCGATTCCCGCATACTGCACCGGCATCTCCCAACCACCAAAGCCTGTTGTCCAGGGCCTGCAATTCCTGGTGAAGATGGAACAGGGAGTTCGCTTCAATCTCTCTGTTTCAGTTATTTCCTGGGCCACAACCACCACTCCCTGCAAAAAATCACCTGTTGCCTCATTGCTAGTTATCCCCAGATAGTCTGGCACACTTCTCGTAGAAGCAGGAGCCGCAATCAAACAGGGGGTTCAGTTCCAGTAACTAGTCTGCGATTTTAAGATTGAACTGGCACAGGTACTGATTCTGGCAAAGTAGCAGTGGAGCTTGCCGGCTCAAAGCCCAGCTGGTTAAGTTGCTGAGTAATCCGGTCTCTTGTCAAACTCATTATTCAAAAGAAATGTTCTCCTGCGGCACACAATCCTAAGTACATACTGAGAAACTGTGGTTTCCGGCGCAGAATAATCCAGAGTTGCTGCCAAAATTGAACTCGAATTTCCGGCCGCCGCAAGCCTGGTGCCAGACTAAGCGGGCCAAGAGCAGTACTCCACTGTAAAGGGAGAAATGCATGTAGGGGCCGCTTTACCACGGAGGAGTGATGTTGAGACACTGCCCCAGGCAGCGTTTGGGAATAAATTTCCGGGTCGTACATAGTCCAGATTGCCTGAACGTATTCCCTAGCAAACTCGGCAATCGGACGAGTCGGTGTAAAGTTCATCAGAGAGTTTCGTCCCCGACTTCAACGGCTCCCACCCCATCGGCGTGATGTAAGCGAGCTTCTCGCTGCAGGCGTTGCCAGAGCGCAGTGTTCGGTAACGCTTGCAGCACTCCTAGCATCGGCTGAGGAATACTGGTTACTTCGACAAAAGCTTGAATTCTTTCTCCAGCACCGGCTTGCTCTCCATCAAAACCGAGAATAAAACCGGCATAGATCAGCAGTCCCGCTTGGTTGATCTTATGGCAAGCTTCTACGAGAGGACTGCGAGTGTTTTGCAGCTTCCGGGTGACTTTTAAGCTATCTTCATCAGGGGTTTCAATCCCCAAAAGACGGCGTAGAAGCCAGCTTGGACCGTGGCTCCAGCATTTCAGCATCGTCCGCCAGGTTGACGAAGCCTCCGTGATGAAGGTGAAGGGATAATTACAGGCTGCCATCCGGGGATCCAGCTCCCGCAGCAGGCGTTTGACATTCCGCTGATTGCCAATAAAGTTGTCATCCACAATGAAAACAGGCCCCGCCAACCGAGGTCATACAAAGCTTTTGCAGCTCTGCCAGGGTCTGAGCAGGTTCCCTTGAGTGCGCGGCTTGCGGCCATAGAGTGTGATGATGTCACAGAATTCGCAGTTGAAGGGACAGCCACAGGAAAACTGGATGGCCATCATAAAGTAGGCGTCTCGCTTCAGCAGGTCAAAGCGGGAGCAGAGGACTTAAGCTGACATCTGGCTTCTCCGCCCGCTCGAAAAACACCTTGACTCTCAGAGCGGGCGATCGCTGCCAAAAACTGAGGAACGGTAATTTCTCCTTCATCGAGAATCAGGTAGTGAGCGCCTGCAGCCAGGGCGTCTTGCGGGACGGAGGTGGGATAAGGCCCACCGACTGCGACCTTTACCGAGCTGCACGGCCTGGTGAATTGGGCTAAGAAAGTCTGGCTTCTGAGCCAGCGCGCGCTGAAAGAATCACAATATCGCACCACTCCCAGTCCGCAGCCTTTTCTACCCCTACATTGCGGTCATAAAGCGCACCTCCCAGTCTGCAGGTAGCATCGACGCCACTGTAATAATCCCCAGCGGTGGGATCGTCGCTTTCAGACCCGCCATTTGCATAAATCGTTCGTAGGACCAAAACGACTGGGGAAAGTGTGGATAGAGTAACAGTGCTTTCATAACGTTCTTCCTGCAACGCAGTTTGATTTACTCTGGCATGGAGTTAATACTGCTTCAACCCTAGACACATTCGGTTAAGTGTGCATTCGTCAGTTGTCGTCTGCGAAAATGCTCCATTAAACTGCTTCACTAGCGTTGCCTGAAACAGCTGCAAAACGTTACTGACTGGCAGCATCAGGTCTAAACTACGGTGATGGGCCGAACAGTGCAGTCGGGATGGTACTAGTTAGGAGGATCGACGGAGTTCAGAGGGTGCTATCGCGTGAAATTTTTAGAACGCCCTACTTGTCAACTCAATATCTAAGCCGCAACCAAAGGTTGCCTCAGACTCAATCACGAACAAACAAATGTTGAGTAGGATTAGGATAACTTTTCCTAGCGGTTCTGCTTTCTCCGGTAGTCATTTCTGAAAACGCAGGGAACACTGCCTTAAATTTTCTGGTGGGAAGCTTTTAACTGAACCCATTGCAGTAGTGTATTCATGACACTGATTTCCTCAATCACCTCAACCTCTCAACGCCAAGCCGTTGAGCATTTTTGCGGCCCGCTGCTGGTGGTCGCCGGAGCCGGCTCGGGCAAGACGCGAGCACTCACCTACCGGATTGCCAGTTTGGTGCTGACCCACCGCGTTGATCCGGAGAATATCTTGGCGGTGACATTTACGAATAAAGCCGCACGGGAGATGAAGGAGCGGATCGAAAAGCTGTTTGCGGGCGGCAGCTCAGAGCCAACATGGTAAGCCCCTAGAACTGTTGCCGGCCTATGAGCAGAAACAGCTACGTTATCGCACGTCTACAAGACGATTACCAAAGAACTCTGGATTGGTACCTTCCATAGCCTCTGTAGTCGCATCCTCCGGTTTGATATTGACAAGTACCAGGATGAAGCAGGTCGGCGCTGGACAAAAAACTTTCCATTTTTGATGAGTCAGACGCCCAAAGCCTCGTCAAGGACATTGTGGTCAACCAGCTCAACCTCGATGACCGCAAGTTCGAGCCGCGATCAGTGCGCTACGCCATCAGCAATGCCAAAAACCAGGGCTGGTCCCCACGAGAATTAGAGCAGAACCCAGCCTAACTTTCGCGGGCGCGTCATTGCCGATGTCTACAGCCGCTACCAAATTCCTTGGCGGAGAATAACGCTTTGGACTTTGACGACCTGATTTGGATTCCCAGTACAGTTATTTCGCCAGAACGAGCAGGTGCTGAACTACTGGCACCGGCGCTTTCGCCACATCTTGGTGGACGAATACCAGGATACCAACCGCACTCAGTACAATTTGATCCGTCTACTGGCAACCAATGGGAAGCGGCTCACTTCAATGACTGGACCCATCGCTCGGTTTTTGTGGTGGGCGATGCTGATCAGTCAATCTATTCATTCAGAATGGCTGACTTCACGATCTTGATGGGCTTCCAGCGAGATTTTGGCGATCAGCTACCGGATGCGGATACTCGCACGATGGTCAAGCTGGAGGAAAACTATCGCTCCACGGAAAACATTCTGCAAATTGCCAATGCCCTGATTGAAAACAACACGGAACGGATTGATAAGGTTCTCAAGCCAACTCGTGGCGCTGGGGAAGTCATTCGCTGTCATCGCACCGACCATGAGCTAGAAGAAGCCGAGTTTGTCATCAATCAGATTCGGGCTCTGGAGCGTCAGCACCGGAACTAAACTGGGGCAACTTTGCCATTCTCTACCGCACCAACGCCCAGTCTCGCCCGTTTGAGGAATCTCTAGTGCGCTGGGGTTCCCTACAACGTCATTGGGGGTTTTGAAATTCACGATCGCCAAAGAAATTAAGGATGTCTTGGCCTACCTGCGGCTGATCACGAACTTAACCCGGGCATCAGTTTTGAGCGGGTCATCAACACGCCCCGTCGCGGTATTGGTAAAGCCACGCTCGATCAGCCGGCAGTGGCAGCCCAAGAACTGGCTGTACCGCTGTGAAATTCTCAGCGATGAAACCTCTGTGAAGACACTCGTAGGGCGATCGGCGAAGTCGATTACCGGCTTTGTCCAGATCATCCAACGCTGGCAGGCACAAGTGGAGGCCTTACCCGCTTCCCAGATTGTCCAGGGGATCATGGAGGACTCTGGCTATCTGCAAGACCTCAAAGATCAAGGCACTGATGAGGCTCAAGACCGGCTGCAAAACGTGATAGAACTCTACAACGCAGTTTTGCAGTTTGAGGAAGAGAATGAAGAACCAACGCTATCCGCGTTCCTCGCTAACGCTTCCCTAGCGTCTGATCTAGACGATCTTAAAGGCGAAGAGCGGGTTTCGCTGATGACCCTGCATGCTTCTAAAGGGCTGGAGTTTCCGGTGGTTTTCTTGGTGGGTCTAGAACAAGGACTATTCCCGAACTTCCGCTCCTTAGACGATCCGACCGCCTTAGAAGAAGAGCGTCGTCTTTGCTACGTGGGCATCACTCGCGCCCAGGAGCGACTATTTCTCACCCATGCGCGTGAGCGCCGTCTCTATGGTTCGCGGGAGCCTGCAAGTCCTTCTTTGTTCTTAGCAGAACTGCCCCGAGAGTTACTGATCAGCAATATTGCGACGGCAATTCCCAGCACTCGCATCAAAGTTGCCTCAGGCTCAAATGGCCGCGATCGCACTGCCGAACGAGCCAGCTCAGGTCCTGCCAAAGGGTCGGTGCAGGATTGGGCTGTGGGCGATCGCCTCGTTCACGGTTCCTTTGGCGTGGGCCAAGTGACTCACACCTTCGGCTCTGGCAGTAAACTTTGTTTAGCCGTTAAATTTCCGGGCATGGGACCCAAGATTATTGATCCTCGGGTGACGGCACTGCAGCGCCTAGAGTAAGCTACAGTCCCTCTTGCCGGAGATATTACTATTGGGCTCGGGACAAGAGGGCTCCTCCCGTCGCTAGACCCAGGGCTGTCGGCAACCAGGCTGCTACTAAGGGGGAAAGGACACCGGCCTCCCCTAGGGAGCTGCTGACGAAGGAAAGCAGGTAGTAGCCAAAAATAATGACAACACTGATCCCAAACCCTGTCGTAGAGCTGGTCCGCTGCGGCTTTGTCCCCAGAGAAGCACCCACTAGACCAAAGACAATACAGACAAACGGCAGCGCATACTTTTCCTGAATTCGCAGTCTCAGCTGACGAATTTTTCTTTGGTCCCCGCTCTGCTCCAGGAGCCTTAAGTATTGCTGGGCTTCTGTAATATTCATTTCCTCAGACTTGCGACTTTGGGTTGCTAAATCCAGCGGTATCCGTGACAACGAAAGCTGACGACGTTCAAATTTAGAGACATTCTGGTAAGAACCATCAGGCCCTACTGTATACACAGTTCCGTTAAAAAAATTCCAGTTCTCTTGGGCGCTATTCCAGACTGCTGCCTTTGCCGTGACAATACGGCTTAGGCCTTGCAGTGAGAAGTTCAGCACCATTAAATCTTGCATCCGCTCGTCATTAAACCGACGGGCATAAAAAATCTGGGAGAGTTGTTCACTGGTAAATTCTCGATAGAAAATATTTTTCTCTTGAGCGGGTTTGTCTTGCTTGAGGGCGCGATTAAGAACGACAGAAGCCTGGTAATTCGTGGTCGGCACCAAAGACTCATTGAAGAAAAAGGTGATGCCAGTGACTATAAAACTTAACGTAATTGCCGGCAAAACTAGCCTGTAAAGGCTGACACCACACCCTCGCAAGGCGACAATTTCGCTGTCCCCAGAAAGCCGGCTGTAGACAATCAGGGTGGTCAACAACATTGACATCGGCAACGATAACACCACAAAATTTGGCGCTTGTAATAGAAAGACCTGCAGTGCGATCGCCAGCGGCAGCCCTGATTCTGCAACCCTCTGCACCAGGTTAAAGACAGAACCAATTGCCAAGCCAACAGCAGAGAAAGCGCAAATACCAAACAGAAAGGGCGTGAACAGTTCAGAGGCAATATAGCGATCCAGAAGCGACAGTCTAGGCCGCTGAAGTAAAAAAAATCCTAGGATCATCAGGCTCTAGAAAAAATATAAATGTTACTAAATCGAGGGAATAGGCTAGCAACGGCTAGTTTACTAGCGTCCTAGAGTCAAATCAGTTGATGGACTGCCTGCCGTATTAGCTCTACTATTTTAGGCTTTGCCCAAACGAAACTATTGCCCTACTATTGAGTGGCTGTATGAGCTAGCCTTTACCCAAGGCGGTTCTAGTCGACTGCTTGGACCCACAGTTCCTCTCAGTTGCTGTCAAGCACTGATAAAAGACCCGTGAGAAGTCTGGATTGTTGCAACCTAACCTTGATGTAACTGTGAAATTTTCCTGAGAGGACCGCTGATGCTCAAGCGCCCACTTAATACCTCGGTAATCGCGGCAGTCCTTGTGTTATTTCTGGCAATGCTTCCTGCCTGTAGACCCGCAACTATGCAATCAGCGCCCAAGCTCCTGAGTGATCCATTTCTCCAGCTGCCAACAGAAAATTCAGTCCGAGTTGTTTGGTTCACTGAATTTCCCGGTACTCGCCACTCTGTTACCTATGGTAAGGGCCTTAACCGGTCTACTGCTGCCACCACTTCTAAGCTCAGCCGCGTGCGCGAGGACCAAAATTCAAAGGTTGGTGCTCAAACTGAAGAGGGTCAGATCTACAAGGAACCCATTATGCGTGACGTCTGGCGACACGAGGCTGTGGTAACCGGGCTCACCCCAGGCCGTCGCGTTCCCTATCGTGTAACCAGTGAGCAGGAAGATGGCAGGACTGTGAGCAGCGCAGTCTTCTCCC
Organism: Thermosynechococcaceae cyanobacterium YX3bin19; assembly: GCA_030447595.1. Lineage (GTDB taxonomy): Bacteria > Cyanobacteriota > Cyanobacteriia > Thermosynechococcales > Thermosynechococcaceae > JAUJON01. Next base: position 242 of record JAUJON010000115.1, on the reverse strand, counting down.
TGGCACCGGAACCTCCACCAGGCATGCCCCTGAAGATCCTGCTGACCTCTGACCACCAATCCATGCCCATGACCCCTGCCAATTTGCAAAAGGTCGCTGAGACGATGGGCCGGGTGGACGCTGTTTTTATGGCGGGAGACTTAGTGAACATCCCAGATCGCGCCTCGGAGTGGTTTGATGATAACCGCGGGCGTGCCTTCTTTGCGAGTCTGCAGGGTCGCACCCAGGCGGAACTGGAAAAG